>SKLG01000519.1 GCA_007123335.1 Anaerolineae bacterium
TACGAAAGGACCCATGACGCCATCCGAGAGGGTGGGCACGCGGTGTTGCTGGTGGGCTATGTGGATACGCCGGGGCAAAATGGCGGCGGCTATTTCATCGTCAAGAATAGCTGGGGCGACCGTTGGGGCGAGGATGGCTATGTGCGCATGGGCTACAGCCAGGTGACCAACGCCGTCAAGCTGGGCTCTGATTCCTACGTTTACTATCTCCACGACCTGCGCGACGCCTACGAGCCGGACGATTACTGGTATCAGGCCAAGACCATCGCGGCCGGTGAGCGCCAGGCGCGCTCTATCCACCGCTTTAGCGATATCGACTGGGCTAAATTCTCCCTGAACCAAGACGCCCGCGTCATCCTGGCCACCTCGGGCACCGATGACGGCGATCTGGAGATGCGGCTATACGACGGCGATCTCAGCCAGGTCGCCTACGATGACGACAGCGGCCCGCGTTACTATGCCCTGCTGGATCAGGTGTTGCGCAGCGGCACCTATTATGTGCAGATCAACGAGTACGGCCGCGATGCTGTGGTCCCGGCCTATAGCCTGGATTTCATCGTGGCCCCCGACTCGTTTTCGCTGTCGCTGCCCAGCGGCTGGAACCTGGTCTCCTTGCCGATCATCCCCTACAACACCCAGCCCGAGCGGGTGCTCATGACCGCCACCGGCAGCTATGATCTGGTTCACGCCTACAACGCCCAGGCGCAATCGTGGCGGACCTACGATCCGGCGCGCCCTGCCCAATCCACGCTGACCCAGATCGACGAGCGCACCGCCTTTTGGATTCGCGCCACCGAACCGGCGACGCTGACCGTCTATGGTCAGCGCCCGACAAACACCAGCCAATCGCTCTACGCCGGCTGGAACCTGGTGGCCTATCCTCGAGGCAGCGCGCAATCCATCGCCGGGGCGCTGGCCTCCATCGCCGGGCGTTATAGCTCTGTGTTCGGCAGCGTGGCGAATCCGCTCGGCTGGGAGCGCTATGACGCCGGGCAGCCCGCCTGGGCGCATACCCTGCACGAGATGCAGCCCGGCAGGGGTTACTGGGTGCGCGTTAACCAGAATTGCACGCTACAGATGAGCTACTGATCCCGCGCCGCCGCCCCGTCGCGGGCGGTGGGCCTATCCTATGAGGAGGCATGTGCGATGACATCCGTCACCCCCCCCAACATTTTGATCCTCTTTACCGACGACCAGCGCTTTGATGCCCTCGGCGCGCTGGGCAACCCGGCGATCCACACCCCGAACATGGACCGCCTGGCGGCCCGTGGCACCGCCTTTACCTACGCCCACATCATGGGCGGCACCTCGCCGGCGGTGTGCATGCCCTCGCGGGCCATGTTGCACACCGGGCGCCAGCTCTTTGGCCTGCAAGGCGCCGGCGAGGGTATCCCCGCGGACCACGTCCTCCTTGGCGAGCACCTGCAGGCCCACGGCTATCGCACCTGGGGCACGGGCAAGTGGCACAATGGCCCCGCCGCGTATGCCCGCTCCTTCTCTGACGGTGCCGAGATCTTTTTCGGCGGGATGGACGACCACTGGAACGTGCCGGCCTGCGCGTTCGACCCCACCGGCCGCTATGACGTGCGGCAGCCGCTGGTCAAGGACGCCTGGTCGTCCAACGTCGTGACCTACCGCCTGTGCGATCACATCACCCCCGGCAAGCACTCCAGCGAGCTGTTCGCCGAGGTCGCGATAGAGTGGCTCCACGCCAACGCCGACGAGCAGCCCTTTTTCATGTACGTCTCCTTCATGGCCCCCCACGACCCGCGCACCATGCCTCAAGAGTTCTTGGAGATGTACGACCCCGAGGAGGTCGTCCTGCCGCCCAATTTCACCGGCGGCCATCCCTTTGACAACGGCGACCTCAAGGTGCGCGACGAGCTGCTGGAAGAGTTCCCGCGCACGGCGCCGGCGATACGCCGTCATCTGGCAGAATACTATGCCATGATCTCGCATCTCGACGCCCAGATCGGCCGCATCCTCGACGCGCTGGAGGCCACCGGGCGGGGCGAGAACACCATCATCGTCTTTGCCGGCGACAATGGCCTGGCGCTGGGGCAGCACGGCCTGATGGGCAAGCAGAACCTCTACGACCACTCGGTGCGGGTGCCGCTGATCATGGCCGGGCCGGGGGTGCCCGCCGGGCGGCGCAGCGATGCCCTTTGCTATCTCTACGATATCATGCCCACGCTGTGTGACCTGGTCGGCGTGCCCATCCCCGATAGCGTCCAGGGCCACAGCCTGGTGGGGGCGCTCCAGGGCGCCGATCCGGTGCGTGAGACGATGTATCTGGCCTACAAAGAGTATCAGCGCGCGGTGCGCGATCGCCGCTACAAGCTCATCGAGTACGTGGTCGATGGCCGGCGCACCACCCAGCTCTACGACATCGAGCACGACCCCTGGGAGATGCGCAACCTGGCCGACGAGCCCGCGTTGGGCCCAACGCCCCTCGCCGAGCATCTGCGCCGCCTGCGCCGCGAACTCGTGCGCCACCGCGACATCACCGGTGACCACAAGACGCCGTGGGGGGCGGCGTTCTGGGCAAATTACGAATAGTGTTAGGTTCCGGTCCAAGGTGCCGGGCACTTTCTGAAGTGCCCGGCACCTGAAGCGTAACAGTTCATGTTCATATGGAGGACAACCATGGAAGCAAAACGAGTCCTTTTCACCGAACCCAACGTCGTCGAACTCGAGACCTTTGACGCGAACCTCGACGCGCTGCCCGCCGATCGCGTCGCCATCCGCAACCACTATAGCCTGATCAGCGCCGGCACCGAGCTGGCCTGCCTCTCGGGCGCCGAGAGCTGGGCGCGGCTGCCCTTTGTGCCCGGCTATGCCGGCTGCGGCGAGGTCGTGGCGGTGGGCGCCGATGTGCGTGATTGGTTCGTCGGCGATCGCGTCTTTTCCTACACCAAACACGCCAGCGTCGTCCAGAGCGCCAACCTCATGGCCCGCGTCCCCGACGGCCTGGATATGCGCCTGGCGGTGTTCGCCCGCATGGCCGCCGTGTCGATCACGGCGCTGCGCGTCAGCGTCGCCGAGCTGGGCGATTGGGTGGCGGTGTACGGCCTGGGCCTGGTGGGCA
>SKLG01000145.1 GCA_007123335.1 Anaerolineae bacterium
ATCGCTCGCTCATCGGCGCGTCTCCATCATCCCGGTGGTGACCCGCTCGCCGGGCTGCAAGCCGGAGCGCACCTCGGCAAAGATCATGTCCTGGAGGCCGATCTCGACGGGGCGCATTCGTGGCTCGTTATTTTCCACCACGAACACGGCGTATTCGCCGCCGCCCAGGTCGTGCAGGGCCTCCAACGGCACCAGCACGGCGTTCTCGGCCTTGCCGGCGATGATCTCCACCGTGGCGCTCGACCCGGCCAGCAGACCTTCGGCCCCCTCATAGCTGTCGAGGGCGACGAGGGCGCGGATGACCATGACCTGCCCCTCGCGCACCAGGCTCGGATCGACCCGCAACACGCGGCCGGGCAGGGCCAGGTTGGGCCGGGCGTCAAAGACGACCTCCACCGCATGGCCCACCGCCACCATGTCGCGGTCCGACTGGTCGATGAACACCTCCAGGATCGGCTCTTGCAGGTCGGACAGCACGAATAACGTCTGGTTGCTGTTGCTGTTAAAGAGCTGACCCACCTGGGCGTTGACCTCGGTGACGGTGGCATTAAAGGGGGCGGCGAGGGTCGTCTCGCCCAGGTTCTTTGTCGCCGTCTCTAGCGCCAGCTCGGCCTGCGTCACGTTGAGCTCGGCCTGGCGCACCTTGGTCTCGGACAGGGCGATCTCGCTCTCTGTCGCGCCGGTCTGTAGCCTGGTGAGGGTCTCTTGCGTCTGGGCCACCCTGGCCCGGGCGTTGGCCAGCTCGGCGGCGCTGGGGCCGGCCTCGAGGGCGGCCAGCGTCTCCTCCGCTCGGCGCACCTTGGCCAGCGCATCGGCGATCTCGGTCGAGCTGGCCGGCTTTTTCAGCTCCTCCAGGGCCATCTCGGCCAGTTGCACCGAGATCTCGGCGTTGAGCACCGACGCCTGGGCCTGATCGTAGGCGCCGGAGGCAATGTCGCGCTCGCCGCCTCTGGCGTCGCGGTTTAACTGCGCCGCCCAGAGGTTGTTCCGCGCCCGATCCAGGTCCAGCTCGGCCTTGCGCAGGGCCTCGGCCGACGGGCCGTTCACCAGATCGGTATACGCCTGGCGGGCCGCGGCCAGGTTCGCGCGGGCGCCGGCCAGATCGGCCTCACCGGCGCCCGCTTCTAGCGCGGCCAGGGCCTCCTCGGCGGCGAGGACCGCCGCCTCGGCGTTGAGCAGCTCCGCCTCGCTGCGGCCGGTGAACAGCTCCGCGTGGCTCTGCTTTTGGGCGTCCAGGTTGGCGATGGCGCTGGCCACCTGCACCTCGGCGGCCATGACGGCGTGTTGGGCGTCCAGGTCGTCGATCCTGGCCAGGATATCCCCCGCCGCCACCAGATCGCCCAGCTCGACGCTCACCTCGGTGAGGACGCCCGACACGCCAAAGGAGAGTCCCACATCCTGCGCCGATTGGAGCGTCCCAGAGCCGAGGACGGAGAGCATCAGATCGCCGCGCCGGGCCGTGGTGGTGTTGAGCCCCGCCTCGGCGGATGCCGGCTGGGCGGCCTGGGTGGTCGTCCAATAGTAGCCCCCGCCCGCGGCTGCGGCGACAACCAACAAGAGCGCGAGCCAAAAGCCTCGTTTTCTAAACATCCCTTCCTCCACGGCGCCGCGCAGCGCCAAGCTCATGGTCATAGCCGATCTTCCCACAAGGTATCTTACGAAAGGATGGTTAAGAAATTGTCAAGGGATTGTGCAGAGAGTGTGGGGGCTACATAGGGGATGATTCACCCGGCTCTGCCCTCACCGATGGAGGGCAGAGCCGAAAGGCGCAACAGGACCGCTCAGGGGCCAGAGCGCGTCCTGAGGACCGCGCTTGGAGTGGTGCGCCATCCTCCGCGGAGGGCGGCGCACCAGAGTCGTTCAGTCGCCGATGGTCAGCGTGTAGCTCAATTCCATCCCGTCGGCATAGTTGTACACGAGCACCAAATACTCCCCGGCCACGTCAGAGGACAGGGTGGCATCGCGCTCCCAGCGCGACGCGCGCAGCGTTCCCTCGGACACCAGATGCCCCGCCGGGTCATAGATCTTGAACCCTGTGGTGCCGGCAAAGGAGGGATCCAGCGGCGGCGCGGTCATGGTCACGGTCAGGTCGCTCCCGTCGCCGGGGTACGAGAAGGTGTGCATTCCAAAGGTCCCCGCCGGGCTGCCCACCAGCAGGCCGGATAGGGGAGCGGCGGGCTCTTCAACGATTGCGTCGTCAACCTCGGGCGCCTCGGGAGCTTCCGTCTCCACAACGGGCTCTTCAGCGACCGGCTCGACATCCGCCAATCCAATGACCTCGATGGTGTAGGCCACCGTACGATCCGAGTAATTGAATACCTGCACGGCCAACGTCGCCGGGTCCTCCGCTTGATACGAGAACTCGAGATAGGCGCCGGCCTCCTGCTCTTCGCCCTGGCCACGGTCAAAGGCGTCGCCGCCATACACGTTAAAGCCTATCGCGTTGCGGAACGAGGGGTCAAGGTCGGCAAAGGTCACGCGCACCGCTACCTCGGCCATGCCGCCGGGGTATGCCAGGACATAGTCGTCAAACGACCCGGCCCGGCTACCGGGCAGGTCGTTGCCAATCTGGCCGCCGGCCGTCAGCGCATAGGGCTGCCATTCCTCCTGGGCCAGGGCCACCGGGGCCACCAGCGCCAGAGACAATAGGATGGCCGCCACACAGGCGAGGGCCAACGATCGCGTCTTGAACATGTCGCACTCCTTTTCTGCTGCACTGATCCGATGATCCTACCGTGAGGGCGCTACCCGGGCGTGCTAGGTGGAGAGAGGGCTAGCCGGCAACGCCCTCACAGTCACTCCTACTATAGCGCTCAAAAGTTTAGAGAGGATTAAGAAGATGTTTGGAGAATATGTAGGTGAGGCGAAATGGGGGCAGAGCTTCGTTCAAGAGGGCGGCGGCGGGTCCATGAAGGAACCCGCCGCCTCTAGCGTATGGCGCCGATTGACCTAGCGCCAGTTATCCACCGACACCGTCTTGCGATAGTTGTTGCCCATGATACGCCAGTAGCCGTTGGTCTCGCCGCCCACGACGACGACGTGAATGTCCTCGCGGTTGAACATGGGCACCAGATCGTCGGGG
>SKLG01000125.1 GCA_007123335.1 Anaerolineae bacterium
CTGGGCTGGCGAGGGCTACGGAGTCTAGGCTGGAAGGGCCTGGGCGCCGGGGCGCTCATCGGCCTCTTTCTCCTGGCCGGATACGGCTTTCAGACCCTGGGATTGCAGCACACCAGCGCCTCCCAGGCCGGCTTTATCACCGGCCTCTCGGTGGTGATGGTGCCCATCCTGGCCGCGCTGGTGCTGCGCAAAGCGCCGGGAGTAGAGGCCCTTCTGGGCGTGGTCCTGGCCACCATCGGCCTGGCCCTGCTGAGCCTGAACCTGGGCGCAGGCACCTTTAACGTCGCCCACGGCGACCTGCTCATCCTGTTCTGCGCGCTATCCTTTGCCGCGCACATTGTCAGCGTCAGCGCCTTTGCCCCCGACCGCGATCCCATCGCGCTGACCATCGTCCAGGTGGCTGTGGTGGCCGCGACGAGTGGGGGCATCAGTCTTTTGGTCCCCGGAGGCTGGCCGGCGCCCCGGCCCTCCACCTGGTTCGCCGCCGCCTTTACCGGCGTGCTGGCCACGGCGGTGGCCTTTGGGCTGCAAACCTCCATGCAGCGCTTTACCACGCCCACCCATACGGCGCTGATCTTTGCCGGTGAGCCGGTGTTTGCCGCCCTCTTTGGCGTCCTGCTGGCCGGCGATATGATGACGACCCGGGGTGTCGTCGGCGGCCTGCTGATCGTCGCCGGCACGGTGGTTAGCGAGATCCGTTGGTCAGAGCGCGCCGCCCGGCTGATCTCGCGCTTTTTGGCCCCGCAGTATGTCGTCCCTGGGTGGCTGCTGGTCCTGGCGCTGGCTGATAGCGCGCCCTGGCAGCAGGGGCTATTGTGGGCCACGGGCCTGGGCATGATCTCGGTGGCCCTGCCGCTGCTGGTGATGGTCCGCGAGATGCGCCTGGGGCGCATCACCGACTGGCATATCTCGGAGCGCAGCGAGCGGGTGCAGCCCATTCCCATCGCTGTGGGCATCATCGCCGCCGGGCTGCCCCTGGGTATCGTGACCCTGTACGACGGCCCGCGAACCCTGACCCTGGGGTTTGCGACGGCGTTCGCGCTGATGCTGTTCAACCTGCTGGTCACCTTCCGCTGGAAGATCAGCCAGCATGTCTCCACCATTGCCGTGGCGACGACGCTGGCCACCGGGATGCTGGGCATAGGCGCGGCGCCGTCAATGTTGCTCATTCCCCTGGTGGGCTGGGCTCGGGTAAAGGTGGGGGCGCACACGGCGATGCAGGTGTTGGCTGGGGGGCTGGCCGGCGTGTCGTTCAGCATCCTGGCCCTGCGGCTCTTTTGGCTGGCCTGACGCCGTGGCGACGCCAGCATGGACGCGCAACCCGGCCTTGCCGCCGGTGTTATCAAGTAGTGAGGGCTACACAGAGGAATCCAGATGACCGAGTGGGACGAAAGCGCCTGCATAGCGGCCGCAAAAGAGGACCCGAGCGCCTTTGGAGAGCTATACGAGCATTATGTAGATCGCATCTATAGCTACATCTATCACCGAGTGGGCGATGTGTACGATGCCGAGGACATGACCTCCAGGGTCTTTTTCCGCGCCCTCTCGCACATTGACACCTACGATGATCGCGGCGCTCCTTTTTCGGCGTGGCTCTATCGCATCGCTCACAATCTGGTGGCCAATTTCCACCGTGATCGCAAACGACGACCGGTGGTAGCCCTGGACGAGTTGATCACCCGAAGTGTATCCCACGAGCGCAGCGGGCGAGTCGATCGCTCGCCCCTCGACGCCTTGGCCGAGCGCCAGGACAATGGACGGATGCTGAGGGAGGTCATTCGCGAACTGGATCCCGCGCGTCAGGAACTCTTGGTGCTCAAGTTCACCGAAGGCCTGTCAAACATTGAAATCGGTGAGATCATGGGGCGCACCGAGGGCGCCATCAAGTCGCTGTATCATCGCACCCTTTTACAGATGCGCGACGAGATGGCCAAGCGCGGTCTGAGTATAAAATCATCCGAGGATTGAACGATGTCTGAGCCGAGAACACGCCAACCCGGCCTGCCCAGGCGCTTGCAGTTTTTACGGATTCATATATCTCCCTTTGGCACCAGTTGGTCAGAGCCCGAGGACATCCCGTTGGACGATGTCGAGGGCGCCGTGCGCGGCGCGCTGACGCCGGTCAAGCCGCCACCGGGGTTCCGCGCCCACCTGCAGAACAATCTAGAACTCGCCGCCAGAGGGCGGCTCTCTGGCCTGGCTCTAGAATATCCCAAGCCCTATCGCGAGGGCATCCTCATCGGCCTCTCGGCGGGGCTGCTGGCCATCCTCACCGCCGCCATCGCCGTTATCCTGCATGTGAGGACCTCAAGAGCTTCTTGAGCCAGCCGCTTGATCCAGTCACTGATCCAGTCACTGATCCAGTCACTCACCCGTCCCACAAGGAGAAGCGACCACGTCATGGCCAGTGCGCGAAAACCCAATATCCTCCTGATCTTTACCGACCAGCAAGGCCTATCGGCGGTGGGCTGCTACGGCCCCACGCCCTGCCAGACGCCGAACATCGACCGGCTGGCGGAGACCGGCGTGCGTTTCGAGACCGCCTACACATCCTGCCCGGTGTGCACACCGGCCCGTGGCACGATCATGACCGGCCTCTACCCCCACGGCCACGGCATGTGCTGTAACGTCGAAGATCTGGGTTGCTCGGTGCATGAGATCATCGACCGGCCGGAGCTCCTCTCACGGCGGCTGCAAGAGGTAGGCTATAACCTGGGCTACACCGGCAAGTGGCACCTGGGCACGGACCGCGACGTCTTTTACGGGGCGCCCAATCAAAAGATGCTGCCCCAGGATGTGGGCTTTAAGGGGCAGCAGTTCGCCGGGCACGGCAACGGTGGCTTTCATTACCCCGAGTATCAGCAATACCTGGCGGACCACGGCTGGGAGCACAGACTCAGGCCCAAGGATGACAGACCCTTTCACGCCTGGAACTATGGCGTGCTAGAAGGCCCCACCGAATCCACGGTGCCCTACTTTTTGACCGAGCACACCATCAGCCTCATCGACCGCTTTCGCCAGGAGGAGCGCCCCTTTTTCATCTGGCACAACTTTTGGGGGCCGCACAACCCGCATTGGGTGC
>SKLG01000593.1 GCA_007123335.1 Anaerolineae bacterium
ACCTCGTGGCCCACGGTCTCGCGGGCGGCATCCATGAGCAGCTCGTCGCGCTGACGCCCGTGGAGACCAAAGCCGCCCCAGCCCATCTTGATGGCGCGAAAGCCGGTCTCCACCAGCCCCTGCAGCGTCTCGGCCAGGGCCTCAGGCGGCCACTCAAAGAGGATCGAGGCGTAGGGTTTGATGCGCTCGCGGTAATAGCCGCCCAATAGGCGGCCCACCGGCTGGCCCGTGGCCTGCCCCAGCAGGTCCCACAGGGCGATATCGATTCCGCTGATGGCGTGGGTGATGGTGCCGCCGCGACCCTGCCAGAAGGTCATCTGGTGCAGCTTTTCCGAGACGCGCTCGGGCTCTACCTCCTCACCGATGAGGTGCGGGCTCAGCACCTGCAACGCGGCGTTGACCAGGGGGGTGCTGGTAAAGACGCTGCCCACGCCCACCAGCGGGGCGCCGTCGACGGACTCGTCGGCGATGATCTCGATCAGGGTGTGCACGTTGGTTTCGGGCTCCATCTCGTGCTCCCAGCCGCTGACCGGGGTCTCGCCCAAGAGCGGGATGGTGCGAATCTCGCGGATTTTCATCAACTATCCTCCGTGGGAATGAATTGCGAATGTGCTGAGGGTAGACGAGGCGGGGCGGCTTGTCAAAGAGGAATGCCGGGAACGCCGAGCGCCTGCTCGGCTCTTCGTTCTCACATGCCGAGCTGGCGCTCGGCGTTCCCGGGGCTAGCGCACCAAGTCTGGATTGCGCCCCGCCAGCAGCCGCTCCACATCGCCACGATGGATCAGCGGGATGTTCTGCGGCACCGTCATCTTGAGCGCCGCCATGGCGCCGCCCCAATCCAGCCCGGCTTGCAAGCTCTGGCCCGTGCAACCGTAGCCGTAGAGTAGCCCGGCCATAAAGGCATCGCCCGCGCCCAAGCGGTTGACGAGCTGTAGGCGATAGCCGGGAGAGCGGCAGAGGCCCGCCTCGTCGATGCCCAGCGAGCCATCGCCGCCGCAGGTCATCACCGCCGCGTCGAACGTCCCACGCGCATAGAGTTGGCGCAGCGCCTCCTCGCAGCGCAGCGTCTCGCCGAGGAGCATGGCCATGTCGGCCTCGGTGGCCACCAGCAGGTTCACGTGGGGCAGGAGCTCGGCGCAGACCTGGCGGGCGCGCTCGGGGCTCCAGAGCAGCGAGCGATAGTTCACGTCAAAGGAGACGCGCAGGCCGGCCTGGCGGGCGCGCCGGGCCACCTCGATGGTCATCTGGCGACAGGTCTCGCTGGTCGCCGGGGTGATGCCGGTGAGGTGCAGCCAGCGGGCCGCGCCGATGGCCTCCCAGTCAAGCTCGTCGGCCCGCAACGTCGTCGCCGCGCTGTCCTGGCGGTCATAGATGGTCAGCATGGGCCGCGGCGGCGCGCCCCACTCGAAAAAGAAGGTGCCCACCCGGCCGCGATCGCTCCACACCACGCCGTTGCAGTTCACGCCAAAAGAGCGGATCTCGTTGACCACCTTGCGGCCCAGGGCATTATCGGGCAGCTTGCCGACCCAGGCGGCGTCGACGCCCAGCCGCTGCAAGCCGATGGCGACGTTGGACTCGGCGCCGCCGTTAAAGACGCGATATTCGAGGGCGTACTCGAGGGTCTCGTGGGGCGGCGGCGCGAACATGAGCATCGTCTCGCCGAGACACACCACCTCTACCCCGGTAGGGGCGGGGGATGGCCTGGTGGGCCGCTCCCCCGCCGTCGAGGCATCGTTGCCCGTGTGGCTGGCCATCGCGCTAGAGCAGCCCCATCTCGCGGAAGACGGCCAACATGGCCTGGCCCTTGTCCTCCTCCACCGGCAACACCGGGAGCTTGGGATAGCCGGCGTCGACGCCGCGAGCGTGGAGCGCCGCATAGCAGGCGGCGTTGGTTGAGCTAGGGATGTGCAACACCTGCCGGGCGCGGTTCACGGTGAGCTGCATCTCCCCCGCCTCGGCGTAGCGGCCGGCTTGGAAGAGGTCCCACTGCTTGACCATCACCTCGGGGAAGGCGTTGGCCAGGCCCGATACGCAGCCCTTGGCGCCCACCATCCAGGCCGGGAAGGAGATGCCCTCGGTGCCGACGATAAAGCGGAACTCGGGCTGATCCTGCATGGCCAGGACGAGATGGGTAAAGTCGATGTAGCTAAAGCCGCTATCCTTGATGCCCTGCACACCAACCTCGGCCAGACGGCGCAACAGCGAGCCGCTCACGTTGATGCCGCTGGTCTTGGGGTTGTTGTAGACATAGACCGGGATCGACACCGCCTCGACCAGGGCGCGGAAATACGCGATCACGGTGCGGTCGTCGTGGTGAAAGTAAAAGGGTGGGATGGAGGCCACATAATCGGCGCCCACCGCCTCGGCGTGCTTGGCCAGCTCCACCGCCTCGTCGGTGGCGGCGGTGCCCACGTGGGCGACGATAGTCAGGCGCCCCGCGGCCTGATCGACCACCAGCTCGTGCACCTGCTTGCGCTGCTCCAGGGTCATGAGCGGGCCGGAGCCGTAGGTGCCGCAGATAAAGAGGCCGTGGGAGCCGCCCCGCACCTGAAAATCGACCACCTCGCGGACGCCCTGAGCATAGACCTCGCCGCTCTCGGTAAAGGGGGTGGTCATAGGGGGGATGATGCCGAACAATTCCTTGGTCATGATCGTCCTTTCTGCCATGTATGAGCGGGGCGGCGCAGTGGCGTATCTACCATGCTGTGACCGCCTGATGACGACATACGTAGCATATGCCGCCCTCTATATGTAGAACGCATATATTGTAGCCGCTCAAGAGGGGCACGTCAAGCGACGTGTTGCCGGGGCGTTAGCGTAGCCGAGCGTTGAGCGCCCCGGTGAGGGCCTCGTCAAGCTCGCGCTGAAAGCGGGGCGTGGAGAATCGTTCGGCGTGGGCCCTGAGGACGGCGGGATCAAAGCGCGTCGTCTCCATCCGACGCACCGCATCGGCCAGCGCGTCGGCGGTGGGCTCGCGGAAAAAGAGGCCGGTCTTGCCCTCGACGATGGTATCCAGCGCGCCGCCGGCGCCATAGGCGATCACCGGGCGCCCGGCGGCCATGGCCTCCAGCGGGACGATGCC
>SKLG01000538.1 GCA_007123335.1 Anaerolineae bacterium
CGCACCCACTCTCTGGCGTCGTCGGCCTCGTCGGACCAGAACAGGTTGCAGCGCAGCCCCGCCTGGTGGGCGGCGTCGATCTGCGCCTCGGTGACGTTGCGCCCAAACTGCACCCGTTGGCGCCCGTATTGCTGCGCCAGCGCGATCTGCCGGTCAGGGTCGTCCTGGCCCACCAGGCAGGCGCGGGCCATCTCGGGGGCATAGTCACGGGCGATGCCCAGCACCTCCTCGCTGGAGCCGGCGATGTAGGCGATATCGAGGAGCGCCTGCTCGCGCAACAGGTCGCAGACCCGCTTGACCAGGCGGCCCTCTACGCCGGCGGCCTTGAGGTGGATGTTCAGGCCACTGCGGCCATCCACCAGCGCGAGCACCTCCTCCAGCCGAGGCAGCCGCACGCCGCGCCACGCCTCGCCCAGATAGCCGCCGGCGTCCAGGCGTTGCAGGGCCGCCCACTCCATGTCGGCGATGGCCCCCTGGCCGTCGGTGGTGCGGTCCACGTCGGCGTCGTGGCACACCACCGCCACGCCATCGCGCGACTCCCACAGGTCAAACTCGATCTCGGGGACGCCCACCGCCAGCGCCGCCGCGAACGCCGGCAGCGTGTTCTCCGGGCAGGCGTGGCTCAACCCGCGATGGGCGCAGAGGCGGGGCGTGGGCGCCACCGCGACGGCCTGCTTTTGCTCCCACGCCGGCCGGTAGAGGGCGGGGCGCCGGTTCTCCTCGATCAACTGCCGGTGCTCGACGAGGGGTTGCCCAAAGGAGGCGGGCTTGATAAACCCCTGGCCGACGTCCACGGTAGCGCTGAACATGCAGGGCGCATCCCCCGCGTCGGCGGTGATGTCCCCTTGCGGCAAGGCCACCAGCGATGCCCCTCCCTGATCGCTGCCACGGCCCATGGCATAGCTGCTGCGAACCAGGGTCGCCCCCGCGTCAACGGCCCTGGCTTGGCAGAGGGTTCGGATGCGCCATGGCGCTTCGGAGCGCTGGTAGCTCGGGCTGAGAATGAGGTCCACCTTTTGCGCCGCCAGCATGGCGAAATACTCGGGAAAGTAGAGGTCAAAGCAGATGGCAAAGGCTATGCGCAGGCCCTGGTATTCATGCACCACCACCTCCGACCCCGGCGCGAGTCCCAGAATGTCGATCTCGGCGCGCACCAGGTGGACCTTTTCCTGCACAAAGGCGATCTCGCCCTGGGCATCGAACAGCACGCCATAGTTGCACCAGCGCGGTCCCTGCTGTAGCGCGGCGCCCAGAGCGATGGCGGTCTCGAGGCGCGCGGCGTGCCCCGCCAGCTCTTGCATAAAGGGGGCGCCGTGCTTTTGCGCAAAGGTGCGCAACGCCTGCGCCTCGCCGATGCCGGGGGCGTTGGCGTATTCGGGCAAGAGGATCAGGTCATACTCGCCGGGTTCAAACATCGCGAGCTGGCTCAGCATGCCCTGCAGGACCTCTTTGGTGGCGTTCTCCGTCCCTCGCCGAGGATAGGGCGGCTGGAACACGCAGATGTTCATGGTCATCGTCTTCTCCTCGCACAGCCCCTCGGGCGATGTTACCGTCGGTAGGTGATAGCGTGGCCCCTTGCGTCATGGACGCCGCATACAGGGATTGTGGCGTGTCAGCAGGGACCGCTTGCAGAGAGAGTATGCGCCATCGTCAGGCGCGGGTCAACCGCAGGCCGCCGTATACAAG
Organism: Anaerolineae bacterium; assembly: GCA_007123335.1. Taxonomy (GTDB): domain Bacteria; phylum Chloroflexota; class Anaerolineae; order UBA1429; family UBA1429; genus SKLG01. Next base: position 1,687 of record SKLG01000538.1, read on the forward strand.
CGCTTGCGCCATTTGTTGATGCTGCCATTGAATGGTATAAGATCATGCCGGATGGCTTAAAGGCTGCGTTTACAGGAAAGAACTCGATGATGCAAACATTACTTGGCAGACATTGGCACCATCTTCCCCCGACCGAAGTGTTGGAATTGCTGGAAAGCGACGCCCAAAAAGGGCTTGACATCTTTGAGGTGCAGCACCGACAACAGCGGTTTGGCCCCAACGCGCTGACCCCCAAGCGCGGCAAAAGCCCGCTGATGCGCTTCTTGTCTCAGTTAGGCAATCCACTGATCGTGATCCTGCTGATCGCCAGCGTGATCACCGCCTTGATAAAAGGCCCGGTAGATGCCCTGATCATCCTCGCCGTTGTCTTGATCAACGCTATTATCGGCTACGTCCAGGAGGCCAAGGCCGAAAACGCCATCGAGGCTTTGGCTCAGGCGATGACCACCGAGGCTACCGTCATCCGCAGCGGGGAACGCGTGCGGCTTTTGGCGACGGAACTCGTTCCTGGCGATATCGTCATGCTGCAGGCCGGCGACAAGACCCCGGCCGACATGCGCCTGATCCGAGGGCGTGATCTGCAAGTCGCCGAGGCTGCTCTGACCGGCGAATCGGCGCCGATCAAAAAAGACGCTGACGCGCAACTACCGGTGGATATTGTCCTGGCCGAGCGCAGCACCATGGTCTATGCCTCGACGCTGGTTACCTACGGGCAGGGCTTTGGCATCGTCACCGCCACCGGTGACGACACCGAGGTGGGCCGGATTTCGCAGCTCATTTCCCAGGCCCAAAAGTTGCAGACGCCGCTCACAATTCGAATCGCCGAATTCAGCCACCTGATTCTGTATGCCGTACTGGGTGTGGTCGCGGTCGCGTTCCTTATCGGGCTGCTGCGTGGACAATCGGTGGTGGATACCTTTACCGCCGCAGTTGCGATGACGGTGGCCATGATCCCTGAAGGATTGCCCGCCGCTTTGACGGTGACGCTCGCCATCGGCGTCTCGCGTATGGCGCAGCGACGCGCCATCATTCGCAAGTTGCCAGCAGTGGAAACGCTGGGCAGCGTCACCGTGATCTGCTCGGACAAGACGGGCACTCTGACGCAGAACCAGATGACCACCCAGCGGATCATGGCGGGTGGGCAGCAGTATACCGTCACCGGCATCGGCTACGCTCCGATCGGTGAAATCCTGGATAAGGACGGCGCGATAGCTCCCCTGGACAGCGCATCGGCGCTCCGGGAATGTCTGCTGGCCGGCCTGCTGTGTAATGACAGCGATGTGGTTCAGGACAATGGGCAATGGAAGGCGCAAGGCGATCCGACTGAGGTGGCGTTACTGGCCGCGGCGCGCAAAGCCGGTCTGGAAGCGGGCGCCATGGAGCAGCGGTTTC
>SKLG01000577.1 GCA_007123335.1 Anaerolineae bacterium
GAGCTGCGCCAGGGGCTGGCCCAGGCCGGCCTGGACGACGACGCCGAGGCGATCATCGACGGCGAGTTCAGGGTGGTGGAGGAGCAGTCGGCCAAGCCGCAGCCGGTGGGGCCGATCATCACCGCCAAGCTCGATAGCGCTACCAAGATGCTCACCGCTCTGGCGGGCACGGCGGCGGCGGCGCAGCGGCTGCTGCCCATGGCCCAGCAGGCGGTGGAGTGGGCGGGGCGGCTGTTTCGCTAGCCCGTAGCCTCCCGCTCTGGGGCGTGTCCGCCTCAGTACGTCCCCGGCGGGTCCGACGGCACTTCTATACCCTGCGCCGCGAACCAGGCTCGCCGCGCCTCGGCCACCACAAAGAGCGAGCCGGTGGCCAGCACCAGGTCGTCGGGCTCTGCCTCGGCCAGCGCCGCCTGGAACATCTCTGCTACCCCGCCCTGGCCCCGCACGCGACCGCCCAGCCTCTCGGCCAGCTCGGCGATCTCGGCCGCCGGCGTCGCCTTGGGATGGCGCGCCCGGCAGGCGTACAGGCCATCGGCCTGGGTCGCCACGTGGCCCAGCAGCTCCTCCGGGTCGTGGGTGTGCCCGGCGCCAAACACCACCAGCAGCCGCCGATACCGCAGATACTCGCCCAGCGCCACCAAGAGCCGCTCTATCGAGTCGCCGTTGTGGGCGCCGTCCACCACCACCAGCGGTTGTGTGCCCAAGACCTCCATGCGCCCCGGCCAGCGGGTGGCGGCCAGGCCCTCGGCCACCGCCGTATCCGGGATCACTACCCCGCGCTCTTGCAGCACCATGATCGCGGCGATGGCCGTCGCCGCGTTCTCCACCTGGTGACGGCCCAGCAGCGGCAGGAACAGCTCGGGGAACTCGGGACGATGCTCATGCCCGGCGCGACCGACGGCGATCCACTGCCCGGCGTTGGTCCCGGCGGCCTGATCCGCGCCCAAGATCTCCCAGCGCCAGTCCTCGCCCACCCGCGTTAACGGCGCCTCGCGCTCTGCCGCCGTCGCCGTGATGACCGTCAGCGCCTCGGGCCGCTGCGGCGACGTCACCACCGGCACCTGCGGCTTGATGATCCCCGCCTTTTCGCGGGCGATGGCCGTCAGCGTGTTGCCCAGCACGTTCACGTGGTCCATGCTGATGGAGGTGATCACCGCCACGTTGGGGAGCAGCACGTTCGTCGAATCCAGCCGGCCCCCCAGCCCCACCTCGAACACGCCGAAATCGACCCCGCGATCGGCGTAGAGGCACATGGCCAGCGCGGTGATGATCTCGAATACCGTCACCTCGGGCCGCGTCTCCAGGATCGGCCGCATCCGTTCCATCAAGGCGATGATCTCCTCCTCGGCGATCAGCCGCCCCTCCACTTGAATCCGCTCGCGAAAGGTGTGCAGGTGGGGCGAGGTATACATGCCGGTGCGATAGCCGGCGGCCCGCAAGATGGCGTCGATCATCGCCGTCGTCGAGCCCTTGCCCTTGGTGCCGGCGATGTGCACCGAGGGATAGGCGCGGTGAGGGTTGCCCAACTGGGCCAGCAACTCCTCCATGTGCTCCAGACGCCAGATGCGCTCGCTGTAGGGCGGCCGCTCGCCGCGCTCGAGATCGGCCCGCTCAAAGATGCTGCGCAGCGCCTCAAGATAGGTCAGCATGGGTCCACTCCTGAAAAAAATGGTGTGCGGGAACCCATTCTACTCCAGAATCGTCCTTGACGCACATCGGCTCATGCGCCTGATTTGACCGCCCCATGGCCCAAAGGTACACTCTCGACACCTTGCATCGCATTCCTGAGGAGGATTCGCTGGCTTGCGTAGGACCGTTGTGCTATCCATCGTCATCCTGGTCGCCATCCTCTACCTGCCGCTCCTGGCCGGTTGTGGATCGCAGCCCCTGCTCACCGACGTCGCCATCCGCCCGGCGGTGATCTCGCCCAACGCCGACGGCGTCGACGACGTGGCCGAGATTCGCTACACCCTCACCCGTCAGGCCACCTTTTCGCTGATCCTGGTGGATAGCGAGGGGGGCGAGCACTACTTTCGGCGCGACCTGCGCCGCTCCAGGGGGGAGCGCACGGCCTATTTCGGCGGGGTCATCGAAGGTAGTCTGCTGCCCGATGGCGACTATACCAGCGTCTTTGTCGCCACCGACGACCGCGGCCACCAGGAGCGCGTCGAGCTGCCCATCACCATCCGCGACGGCGACGACGTGGCCATGCGCATCGAAAAGCTGGACATCTTTCCCCAGACCTTTACCCCCAACCGCGACGGCATCGCCGACCGAGTGCGCATCAGCTATGTGTTGAACAAGCGCGCCGCTCGGGTGGATGTCTATCTGCTGGGAAATGACGGCACCCGCTTTCCCGTGCCCGAAGACCGCATCCGCGAGATGGGCGCCCCCGGCACCCACGAGCACGATTACGATGCCGGCGTCGACCTGGGCGCGCCTCCCCCGCCCGACGGCGTCTATACCGTCGTCGTCGAGGCCGAGGACGCCGTGGGCACCAGGGACAGGATCGAGGGCAAGCTGGAGATTCGCGGCGGCGGCGTGCCCATGGTCGAGATCGTGAACCGCGCGGCCCAGTTCTCCCCCGACGTGGTGCCTCTGGGTGGCACGCTGACCTTTACCACCACCGTGCGGAACATTGGCACGGTGCCGGTGCGCACCAAGGGCCCCGAGTCGGGCAGCACCTACACCACCTCTGAAAATTTCAACACCCTCGGCGAGTATGAGGAGCCGGGCATCTTTCGCGTGGGCCTTGATTACGAGGGCAACAGCGCCGGGCGCATCTATCCCTTCCGCTGGCAGTTGGGCACCGACGAGGAGCTAACCCAGATCGACACCGACATTGGCCCAGAGAGCTATTTGATGCCGGGGCAGACCGTCACCGTCGTGGGCCACCTGCGCATCTTGGACCAGCCGGTGAAACCTCAGCCCTATTTCTGGCTGGGCCTGATCCACGAGCAGGTCTGGATCGTGCAGGACCGCGTCGAGCCGCTGCCTATCCCCGTCGCCTACTGAGGGCCGCGCCGGTGGACCTGGGCATCGTCATCGTCAGCTACAACACCTGCGCGCTGACCCTC
>SKLG01000370.1 GCA_007123335.1 Anaerolineae bacterium
GCACCCAGACTAGTGGCTTCGAGGATAGCGTCGACATCGGGACGGCTCGGATGCCCGGCGGAGATATCCTCATCCAGAAGCGTTGCGGCGGCTTCGATCGTAGCGAACACATTACCAAAATCGTGAGCAGCCAAGGTTGAGAAGGTATTCAAGGCTTCGAGACGCTCTTGCTGTCGCAATATATTGGCGAGGCGGCGCCGGTGGGTGACGTCGCGCAACAGCAGAGCTACACGCCGACGCCCCGCATCAGAGATACGATACGCCACGACATCCAGCAAGCTCTCGCTCACGCTATCGTCGCCATTCGGGCGCCATAGGACATCAGAGCGTCGCTGCGTCCCTCCTGTATCCAACACATCCTGAAGCATACATCGCCCCACATCCTGGCTGCAAAGGCTACATGCCGATAATGCCAGATCAAAAGGCATCCCGAGCACCTCTTTGGGCTGGAGTCCCAAGACATTCGTTTCACTGTCACGATAGTCGACGATGCGTAGGTCGGCATCCAACAAGATAAAGGCATCGCCAATGTTCTCGAACAGCGCCCGCGCGCGAGCCTCTGCCTCGCGCAGAGCGCGCTCGTGCTCGACACGCTCGGTAATATCGCGGGCATAGACGGCTATCTGGCGCACCTGGCCGTCAGCGTCGAGGACGGGGTAGAAGGTATTCTGAAAGTGCCTCCCTGCATGTTCATCGGAAAAGCGGACAGGCCGTCTGGTGCGAATCGCCTCTGCAACTTTGGCATGGCGCCGTGCGCCCACATCGGGCTGCACCAGATCGCGGAGACGCCTCCCAACGAACGCCTCCACCGCCAGACCAAACCTGGCGGCCGCTGCTTTGTTGGCGGCAATGACCACACTCTCAGGATCAATGAGGATGGCGACATCGGTGGACGCGTTTAGCAAGGCGCTGATCAAGGCTTCGTTTCGCTGCCGCGCCTCCTCGGCAGTCCTGCGCGCCGTCACATCGCGCACAGTGATCATATAGACAGGCGCCTTATCACCGTTTGCCACAAGCAATGCCGAAGCAGCAACTTGTGCAACGCTCACCTCACCGACAAATGATTGCCCATCTGCAGTGCGCTGTGGCCACTCGACCGGTTCCGTCGCTTCCAACAGTCGAAAGTCCAAAGGCTCAGCAAGGTCCGTCTCCCCATGGGGAAAGGCCCCGATCACATCGGCAATGTTGCGCCCACTAAGGTCATCTTCATCGTGCGACAGAGCTCCCTTACCATAGATATCTCTGGCCCGCCGGTTGGTAACCACAATGCGCCCCGAACCATCGATGAGCAGGATCGCATCATGGCAGGCGTGAAAGAGCTCTCGGTAGCGCTCCACAGATATCTCTAACTCTTGTGTTCTCGATTCCAGGGCTTGCTGCAGACGATATATATTACGCAGGCCAGACCATACCAACCCGGTAATCGATAGGATCAAGAGGGCTGAAAGGACACGAAACGCCGCGCTCCTGGGTGAAGCCGCATCCCAGCCACCAGCGGGTACTACTCCCACTTCCCAATAGCCATCGGGCAGCGACACTTGCGCCGTAGCGGGATCGTGATCAAAGACACAGGGATCGCCATAGAACACCTGGCGCCGCATAGTACGCAGCGCCAAACGCCATGGCTGTGGAAGTGTCACATCCTGGCCAACAGCGGACAGAAGCGGGCTGAGGGCGATGACCTGGCGGGTCTCTTGGACCGAACGCCCGTCACGGTGGAGAGCCACATGCAACGTCACCTGGCCCTGGCTCTCTGCAACATCCGGTTGCACCTGCATCACCAACAGGCCGGGACCGCCGACCGTGCGGGACATCATCGTAAGATGATCCTGTACCGCCTCGTCCAGAACCTGGGCGCGGTCAACGGCATGGGTGACGGCGCTCCGACGCACCTGTTGTGCGACACTTGCCGAGTGCCACCGTTGCGCTTCATGCCAGGCCAAAAAGCCAACGAGCAACACCAGTGCGGTGCCCCAGATATACAGACGCCGCGCATAGCTGATGCGCTGACGCCAACAGGCTGCGACCTCGGATTTATTGCTCATCCCGTCGACCATGGCTGATGATAGAGATGTCTGCGACAAGGTCGTTACCCACCTGCATCAAGATCAGGAACACACCGCACACCTAACAAAAGCGTGAAAGCGGCAATGCCCGCAAACGCAGACCAGTATTCAGGAACGAGGCTTCGGCCTGACGCGGCCATACGTAATAGGAGAGCCACACCATGTCATCTTCCACCCTGATGCTGGTATAGCCATAGCAATACTGAGGATCGCTCTCGATGTCGGCGAGGCGTCGCCAGCGCGATCCTTGATCGTCAGAGCGCGCCAGGGCCAATGGGGTGCGATCGGCCCATCCGGCAGTGGCGCCATCGGGGCGGTGATTGTAGATGGCAATGAGGGCAGACTGATCGCCGCCATCGGGCAAGCGCGCCAGGGTGGCCGGAGCCGCCGGCGCGGGCAGATCGTACAAGGGCTGTGGAACGCCCCAGGTTTCGCCGCCATCGGTGGAGGTGGAGGCATAAACATGACCCAGGTCTGTGCGCACGTATAGCAACAACCCGTCGTCGTGCTCCACCACACCGGGCTCCTGACAACCGACGACGCTGTTGGGCAGATCGACCCAACCCAACGACGGGCGCCAAGAGACGCCGCCGTCGTCGGAGAGATAACAGAAGGCGGTCTGATGCCGCGATCGGGTGTAATCTTGGGTCAGCGCCACAGGCGCCAGCAAGCGGCCCGCTTCCGTTTGGACCACACGGGCGTTGTTCATGACGTGGTATCCGCCCGTTTGGCACACCGGCTCGGCCTCGCCCCAACTGCGACCCTCGTCGGTGGAGCGCCGCATAAACACGCAACAATCCGCGAAACTGTTCTTGCGCAGGTAAAAGAGCAGCAGGTCACGGCTGGTCGCCTCGCGCAGCAAAGAGACCGACATCACGTTCTGCTGCGCCTCTTGCGCAGAGACCAAGACCGCTGGCTCACTCCACTGCCATGTCGGGCCATCACCGTTGCCGTCGGCCACGTTCTCACCAATCATGCCGACGATCTCGGCCGTGGCATGATCCTCCCGGCCACGAAAGCGCGTCCAGGCCAACAACATGCGCCCGTCGGCCAGGCGGATCGTATCCCCTTCCGAATGGCGCGGGTATTCGGCTGTCGGCGCGATATCCAGCTTCACCGATCCCTCCTTCAGCACACGGTCCCGGCCTGACTGGCAAGCCGGGACCGTCGCATGACTTAAAGCTCGTTGACTGGCAGTCCCTTGCCCACCCAGGGCTGCACCCGCTCAAAAGCCTCGGCATACTCGATGGCATTGTTGCCGCTCAGACGCTGCGCCTGAAAGGCGCGCAGCTTGGCCTGCTCGGTGTACCATTTCTCAAGAAAGCCCTGTGCGCGATGGAACGCCTTGAGCGCCTCGAGCTTGACGTCCCACACCTCGGTGACGTCCACATAGACGTTGGGGTTAAAGCCCTCCAGCTCGGTCAATGGGATCGTCGCCTCGAACAAAAAGATGGACGCCCGTCGACAGGGGGCAAGATCGGACTCGAGCCCTGGAGCGCCGGCCACCTGCGCCGCGCGCAGCGCTAGCTTGTAGCACGAGTCATGATCCATGCTCACAGGGTCGGGGCCGTGGTGGGTGACGATGACATCGGGGCAAAAGTCGCGGATCTCGTGGGCCAATTCTTTGATCCGATCGATGCTCACCTCAAAGGAGAGGTCGCCCCAATCGAGGAAGCGAATCTCGGCGCCAATGATGGCGGCCGCCTCCTTGCCCTCCTCCACGCGGATCGCCTTGATCTCATCCAGAGAGTAGCTGGTCGCGCCGCCATATAAGCCGCCCGATTCAGAACGTTCGCCATTGCTCAAAGCGACCACCCGCACCTCGTCACCTGCCCGAGAGTGCTTGGCCAGCGTGCCGCCAGAACGCGAGCAGAAATCGGCTACGTGTGCGCTTAATGCCAGAATACGCATGATGATAGACTCCCTTTCTCTAGACCGTGGGGCTCATGCCCTCTGGGTCTCTAGTATTCGGCTTCTACAGCCTGAATGAGCGCCTTGATGTATCCGAGGCAAAACGCGCGTGCGCGATGACCCTGCGGCGAATCAATGTCCGAGTGGGGCACATGATCCGGCACCAGTACGCCGTCATAACCGACCTGTTTGTAGGTTTTGATGGCGGTCCACATGTCAATGTCGCCCTCGTCAGGGAACACCTCTTCGAACTTTAAGAATGCGCCGCGAATATTGCGAAAGTGCACCCAAAAGATCCGCTTGCGCTCACCAAAGTAGCGGATGGCGTCATACACCTGCTCGGGGCTGTTGCACATCTCCGAGATCGTCCCCTGGCAGAAATTGAGGCCATGGTAGGGGCTGTCGCTGAGGCTGATAAAGCGCTTGACGCCGTCGATGCTGCCCAGCACCCGCTCGATACCTCGGTAACCCTGGCCCATAGGCATACCCGGGTCGTGTTGGTGGCAACCCATGCGCACCTTGTACTCGTCGGCCACAGGGATGACCCGCTCGAGGAAGTACTCGATCCGCTCCCAAGCCTGGTCGGCGCTCACCGGCCCGTAGGGCATCGGCGGATCGTTCTTGAGCTCTTCATAGTCGAAATGGCTGTAGGTGACGCCGCCGCGCCCTGGCGTGCGGTACGGGGTGCGGATCACCGGCAGTATGGCCAGGTTGTAGAGCAGTGTGGGGATGCCCGCCTCGGCGGCAGCCTCGATACACTTGCATACCCGCTCGATATCCCGATCGCGCTCCGGTGTGCCGAGCATGATGCTGGAATACGGTTGACGCTCCACGCCACTGGAGGCCAGGCCGACGAGGTGCATGGCCGCCAGTTTGAGCCCAAAGCTTTCTACCTTCTCCCGTAGCGCCTTGAGCTTGTCAGCCTGATAGTGACCCACATCCTCCATACCCAGTCCCTGATGTGGGGACGTATCCACGTAGGTGACGCCCATCTGGCGGACAAAGCGCAGGTTCTCCTCCGAATAGCCGATCTGTGATCCGACGTGCATGGTCCGATTATCCTCCGATCGTGTTGGCCTGCCCTCGACGACGCCCAACGCGTCGCTAGCGTAAACGTTAGATAGGCTGAGCAGTGCGCGGCGTCGGGCCCGACGCCGCCCATTGGCCAGAGGCCACAAATCAGGGGTGCCGAGCTGGCGCTCGGCGCTCCTGATAAACTTCAAGCCTGAACAGGGAGTTACTTGCCCTGCGTCTTGGCCCACTCTTCGTATTCGGCTCGTGCTTCCTCATCAAGCGGATAGTACTTGCGTAGGTCGCCGCCCTGGCGCAGGCGCATGCGGGTGAACTCTTCCCATTCGTGATGCTCGCCAGCCTTTTTGGCCAGCTCGGGAGCCAGCGCGACGGGGCAGACCACGGCGCCATCGTCATCGGCGATGATGATGTCACCGGGCTCGATGTATACACCGCCGCAGGCGATAGGGATATTCACCGCATGAGGAAAGATGTTGGTCTGTACGTGAAAGTTGGGCGTGACGCCCCTGAGCCACAAGCCCAGATCCAGCTCCTGAGCGTGGGGAAAGTCGCGGATGCAGCCGTCAATGACCACGCCAGCGCCGCCCTGTCCGAAAAAGTAGGTCAGCATCATTTCACCGAACACACCACTGCTCATATCGCCACGGGCATCCACCACGACCACGTCGCCCGGCTTGGTGTGAAAGAGCACATGGCGATGCTTCTGTCGCTGCGGACCGGCATACTCGCCGGTGGCGTGAACATCCTCACGCTTGGGCATGAACTGGAGGGTCAGCGCCGGGCCGACGACATGCTTGCCCGGGTTGAAGGGCACAGGACCTAGAATATGTGGATCGCGGACGCCCAGTCGGGCCAACTCACCGGCCGCCGTAGCGGCGCTGATGTGGCTCAAAGCCTCGATCAGGTCATGGGAGGGACGAGTGATGTCGGGGCCAATGTCGATGTCTGTCATCTTGTCTCCTGGCAAATAGGGTGAAGGAACTCGCGTACGACGGCAGCAGTATAGACCAGGTCGTCGCTACTTGCCAATCGACCCGGACATAGGCACGTGGTATTTCATTGATAGCGCACCAGAGGGGTGAGAAATCAGTCTATTACGGTTTCCTTTATGCAGCACAACTCGGGCATCTGGTCTGTGCGATCACGATCCATAAGAACCAGACGATCCGCCACGCGCAAGGCGTCCTCGCGGTCGTGGGTGACCAGCAGCGCCGTGGCCTGGGTGTTTCGCAAGAGACGACGCACCTCCTGGCGCATGTGTCCTCTTAGCTCGGTATCCAAATTGCTGAACGGCTCATCCAGCAGCACCACCACCGGATCGCGCACCAACGCCCGCGCCAGGGCCACCCGCTGCTGTTGGCCGCCCGACAGCTCGGCGGGTAGACGCCGCTCAAAACCTTGCAGCCCCACCATGGCGATCATATCGGCCACCGCGGCCTCCGTTTTTCGGCCTCTGGGCAGCCCAAAGGCGATGTTGCGATACACGTTCAGATGGGGAAAGAGGGCATAGTCCTGGAACACCATCCCCACGCCACGGCGCTCCGGGGGCACAAAAATTCCATCCCCTGCTACGGTCCGGCCCTGCAGAGCGATCTCCCCTTGATCGGGGCGCTCAAAGCCAGCAATGAGGCGTAACAGAGTAGTCTTACCGCAGCCGCTGGCCCCAAGCAGCGCTACGATCTCACCTTCCTCCACCGCCAGGGACATGTTCTCCAACGCTGGAGAGGCGCAACCGGGGTAGGTCTTGGACACCTTTTCCACGTGGATCAGATCCATCTTGTTCTCCTATCAGTACCGTCGGATCATCCAACTCAGGGGCAGTGCCGAACTGAGCACCAGCAACAACGCCGGGAGCGCCGCCGCCGCATAGAATCCCTCATGGGCCTCCATCCAGATGCGCACGGCCAGGGTATCAAGACCGGCCGGCCGCAGAAGCAGCGTGGCGGGAAGCTCTTTCATGGTGCTGACGAACACCAGAGCGCCACCGGCCAGCACCCCCGGCAGGATAATGGGGAGAATCACCTTCCATAATACCAGGCCGGCGCGGACACCCATTCCGCGAGCAGCCTCGTCCAGTCGGGGCGCCACCAGCTCCAGCGAGGCGTCGGCGGAGCGCAGGCTCTGGGGCAGAAAACGCATCAGGCAGGCGGCGACGATCATCCCCGGAGTGGCGTAAAGCGCGGGCAGATAGCGGTTAAAGATAAAGATCACCCCCAAAGCTACAATGACGCCAGGCAGCGCGTATCCCGCAGAGATAATGCGATCCACTCCCCGCGATATCGACGAGGGATGCCGCGACCTGAGATAGGCGACCGGCACCGCCAGAGCCATGGCAACCACAGCGGTGGGCGCGGCGATGCGCAAGCTATTGGTCAGATATCGGACCAAATCCGCGTTCAGGAACCCCCGGGCGACCCCCTGCGCGCCCCAGTATAGGAGCACGCCTATCGGCAAAATCACCGAGCACAACACGATGAGAAGAACGAACCCCAGGGCTGGCAGCTTGAGCTTGCCCAATGGGACCCGTTGCGGAGGGCGATAGGTGCCTACGGTCTGTGCGTAGCCCTTGCCGGTGCGCGTCTTGACCTCGAACCACAGCACTCCCAGAGTAAGGGTGATCAGCAGGGTGGACAGGACGGCGGCACCGGAGCGATCAAAGCGACCGGTCATCTGAAAGTAGATGGCGCGGGTGAAGGTGTCATAGCGCATCAACGACACGAGGCCAAAGTCCGAGAGGACGTAGAGAGCCACCAGCACGGCCCCGGCGCCGATGGCCGGGCGGAGCATGGGCAGGATCACCCGCATCACCACGCGGTGATAAGATAGACCACACGAACGCGCTGCCTCCTCAAAGCTGCGATTGAGACGGCGCAGCGCCGCAGCGGTCATGAGATAGATGTAGGGATAGGTGAAGAGGATGAGCAGGGCGGCTACCCCGCCAAAGGAGTAGAGCCGGATCGGCGCCCTGCCCAGCAGGTCGCGCAATAGCCCTGTCGGACCCAAGACGATGATGGCGGTGAGCGCACCTACATAAGGCGGGATGATCAGCGGCATGGCCAGGAGCGTCTGCAAGACCCTGCGCCCCGGCAGATCCGTGCGCTCGATGAGAAACGCACAAGTCACGCCGATGACTATCGCCCCTGCCGTAACCGTCCCCATGAGAATCAAGGTGTTGCCCAAAAGCACGGGCACCCGCGTGCGCAATAACACCTGCCAGCGATCGAGCCCTGCCTGTAGCGCCCGCAGAAACACATATCCGATGGGCGCCGTGAACAATATCACGGCCAGCAGAGCGGCCAGAAGCAAGTCCCACGATGGAGGGTTTCCCCGCCAGACGCCGAGCCATCGGCGGCTCGGCGTCTGACCCAGGAGACATCTCCTGGTGCTTGGGGGTGAAGCGGATGTCTGCCTGTGGATCGGAATGGCCATGATACCTACTCGCTATATCCGGCGCGCTCCATGATACCGATGGTCTCTTCCCAAGCAGCACCGAGCTCTGTCAAGCTGACCGGCGCACGCCGGAACGACTCGATGGGACGAATGGGCTCGCTGACCGGAGCATCGGGCAGCACCGGGGTCTCGTGGTTGAGCGTTGCGAACATCATCAACTGCTCAGGCTCGAGCAAGAACTCGATAAAGCGCTCCGCCTGGGCTTGATTGGGCGCCCCCTCGATCAGGGCTATACCGGCCACATTGAGAAAAGTGCCCATTTGGTCCTCGCCTTGATCCAGGTATATGCCCCCGACGTTGTTATCCTGCTCCTCCAAGAGCTGGAGGTGGTAGTAGTAGTGGTTCACCAGACCAAAGGTGAACTCGCCTGCCCCTACCGCCTTGCGAATATCCGTATGGCCGCCAAGGATGGCCGGCTCGTTGGCCAGCATGCCGCGGATGAGCTCCTCAAGCACCTCATCTCTATACAGCACCCGGATGGCTGTCAAGTGCGAGATCATGCTCTCATTTCCCGCTCGTGTGATGGCGAACTGGTCGGCATATTGGGGATCGGCCAGGTCTAATATCGACTGAGGCATATCCTCTTCCGAGATAAGGTCCTTGTTGAAAATGAGCACTCGGGCACGGCCCGATAGCCCTATCCAAGAGCCGTCTTCTGCGCGTAGATCGCTGGGGATGCTCTCCAACGCGGGGGAGCTGTAGGGCGCCAACATCCCTTCTAAACGCAGCTTTTCCATGACGCCCGCGTCATTGGCGAAAAAGATATCGGCTTGGGGATTACGCGCCTCGTCCATGATCCGAAGGGCATATTGGCTGGCACTGCCACTGAGAAGCTGGACACTGATTCCGGTCTGTTGCTCAAACTTTTCGATCAGAGGCAATACAAATTGCTCGCGGCGCCCAGAGTAGATCACAAGCTCACCGGCCTCCTCGCTCTGAACCTCATCAACCTGAGCATCGGCTTGGCCTGCGTCTCCCGAACGCGCCGGTGGTGCACAAGCGGCCAAGATGAGCGCAAGGAGCATCGTTCCGACGACCACCCATCTACGAGCTTTCCGTGCCGACATTGCCATCTCTCCTTCCGATGATTTGCGCCGGACAACTGCCCGGCCCTGTATGGAGTGGATCGAGCAATTAGCCATTGGCACTACCTAGAATTAGTATAGGCTAATGTCAGGCATTATAACTGTCTTTCTATGGGTGTCAAATCCTAATATACCTATCGAAACACTAGGTGATCGTAGCCATAGGGGAATGTAGCGCGTGTTCAAGCATTGAGGGATCGCCTGGCTTGCGGCGAAGGGCACCTTATGGTATCCTATAGTGTGGCGCCGCGAGGAGCGTATCTCGGGGCGCTCTCTCTTGCTCGTATTCAGATATACGGAGACGATCGTGCTGGTTCAGTTGATTCATAACGGTATAGTAATCCCAGAACCTCCGGAGCCACCGGGGCTCAGTATCACCGTGCGTGGGCGCGAAATTGCCCTCACGCCGGCACAAGAGGAGATGGCCCTTGCCTGGGCGCGCAAGAAGGACACCGACTATGTGCGTGATCCCGTATTTGCGGCCAACTTTATGCGCGATTTCTCGGCGGCGTTGGGCATAGATCCTCCTCTAGATATCGACGACGTCGATTTCTCTCGCTACGAGGCCTATGTGGACGAGGAACGCGCCGCCAAAGAGGCTTTGAGCGCCGAGGAGCGCAAAGAGCAAGCAGCGCAACGCAAAGCGGTACGCGAGGCGCTCAAGGCCAAGTATGGCTATGCCATCGTAAATGGCCAGCGAGTGGAGCTAGGCACCTATTTGACCGAGCCCAGCGGCATCTTTATGGGGCGCGGCCAGCATCCGCTTCGGGGTCGCTGGAAAGAGGGCGCCCGGGCCTCAGACGTTACTCTTAACCTCAGTCCCGATGCGCCGCCTTTGGATAACCCGGACTTTGAGGTAGTCTGGCAGCCCGATTCGCTGTGGGTAGCCCGCTGGAAGGACAAGCTATCAGGCAAGCTCAAGTATATCTGGCTGGGTGACACCGCCCCGTTACGACAGGAACGCGAGGCGGACAAGTTTGACAAGGCCACCCGTCTTGAGACCCATTTGGACGCTGTACGCACGTGCATTCAGCGCGATCTGCAATGCGCCGATGACCGGCTGCGCATGATTGCCACCGCCTGCTACCTGATCGATCGATTGTGTCTGCGTGTAGGTGATGAAAAAGAGGCTGATGAGGCAGACACCGTGGGCGCCACCACGCTGCGCGCCGAGCATGTCACCATCCACAATGATACCGAGGTCGAGTTCTGTTTTCTGGGCAAGGATTCAGTCGAGTGGCACAAGCGGATCGAGCTGCCAGAGTTGGTTGTAAAGAGCCTTCAAAAGCTGGCGGAGGCCGCTCAAGAATCTGGAAGCAACGGTGATGGATCCCGCAACGGGCGTGATCAACAGCTTTTTCCCGACGTGACGAGCCGTGACGTGAACGCCTATTTGTCAGGGATCATGCCCAGTCTCACGGCCAAGGTATTTCGCACGTACCACGCCACCAAGGCTGTATCCGACAGTCTGGAAGGCTCAGGGGTGGATGCAGAGGATCCCGAGTATCTCAAGTGGGAGGCGGCCAATCTGGCCAACCTCGAAGCGGCGATGCTCTGCAACCACACCAAGCAGTACAAGGGTGACTGGGCGCGCACCAAGGCTCGCTACCAAGAGCGCCAGGAAAAGGCCAAGGAACGTATTGAGCGCTACCGATTGCAGATCGCCGAGGCTTTGGAGAAACGCAAGGCGTTGGAGGAAGAGGCCAAGACAAAGGCGGAAGATGCCACCACGCCAGAGCGTCGGCGCCAGGTGCGCGCGCGCTACCGCCAACGCATCGCCAGCGCGCAAAAGCGCCTCCAGAGCGCCAGAGAGCGCCGTAAGCGGGCCGAGAATGCGCTGGGCAAGATCAAAGCCCAGTTGGGCATCGCCAGCGAAAAGC
>SKLG01000352.1 GCA_007123335.1 Anaerolineae bacterium
CGGTTGAGTGACAAGATCTTTTGGTTCAACCTTGCCCAGGTTGGCCCCGCCCTGATCTCCATCTGTTGGTTGGTCGTGGTTCTGGCGTACACTGGCAGGGAAGAGTGGTTGCGCTGGCGCCGCTTGGGCTGGGTGCTGGTGATCCCTGCGTTGTCCCTGCTGTTCATGTGGACCAACGACCATCATCTTCTGATGCGGAGCTCGGTCGACATCATTGACGTTGCCGGCGTCGCCTATTTGCGGGTTGTGCATGGGCCGTGGTTCTGGGTAGAAGTGTTCTTTGCCTACAGCCTGCTCGCATTCAGTCTTGTCTTGCTCGTCGGCGCCCTGCGACGCGCTACGCTCAAAGCACAGTCGCTGATTCTCATCATCAGCTTGTTGCTACCCCTGCTGTCAAATGTGCTGGATCGTTTTGGCGTTAATCCCCTGGCCCCCTATGGCCCCACCAGTGTGGCGCTTTTGCTTTCCAGCACCCTCTTGGCCTGGGGGCTTTTGCGACATCGCCTGCTCGACCTGGTGCCCATCGCTCGCGATAGGGTGGTTGAATCGATGAGCGACCCGCTCATCGTGCTGGATGCCCAGGGTCGCGTCCTGGACGTGAATCGGGCCGCTCTGTCGTTGTTGCAAGACCCGGCGGCGTTCACCCTCGGTCAGCCCGCTGCCCAAGTCATGTCCTGCTGGCCAGCACTAGACCAGGCCGTTCAATCCGCCGATGATACTCGGGAGAGCGAGGTCGCTCTGTCGGTCGATGGCGTGGAGCGACACTTTCGGGTGCGCGTCTCGCAGCTCAGCGATCGTCGTGCTCGGTATTTGGGGCGGGTGCTACTCCTGGTGGATATCACCGCATGGAAGCAGGCTGAGGAGGCCCTATCCCGCTCGCGAGCCGATCTCGCCCTTATCCTGGATGCCACCAACGAGATGGTCGCCTACTATGACCTGGACCTGCGCGTGCTCTGGGCCAACAGGGCCTCCGGCCACTCGGTGGAACAAACGCCTGACGCCCTGATCGGGCGGCACTGTTACGAGATCTGGCATGGCCGCTCTGTGCCATGTCACAAGTGTCCGCTCTTGCGGGTGGGCGAGACCGGCGAGCCTCAAGAGGGCGAGATCACGTCGCCCGACGGTCGGATCTGGCATTTGCGTGGGTATCCCGTCCTGGACCTGGATGGGCAGGTATCTGGTCTCATCGAGTTTGGACAGGATATCACCCGCTCCCGGCTGGATGAACAGAGGCTGCGCACCAGTGAGCGGCGCTATCGCAGTCTATTCGAGCAAGTTCATGATGCGGTCTTTATCATGGATCTGCAAGGCGCCTACCTTGCTGTTAATGCCAGGGCTTGCGAGCTATTGGGGTACTCTGCCGATGAGATGTTGCAGCTCTCCTATCGGGATGTGTCGACGGAGGTATCGGAGAGCGAAACCGTACTGACCCAGCTCCTAAGGGGCGAGATTGTGCCTCTATATGAGCGTCTCTTTCGCACCAAGAGCGGTCAAGTGATCCCTGTGGAGATCAATGTCGAGCTGGTGCGCGACGGGGAGGGCCATCCGCTGCACATCCAGAGCGTCGTCCGCGATATCTCGGAGCGCAAGCGTGCTGAGGAGGAACGCCTGGCGCTGGAGCGCCAGTTGCTACATGCCCAAAAACTAGAGAGCCTGGGTGTACTGGCTGGGGGAATTGCCCACGACTTTAACAACTTGTTGACCATCATACTGGGCAACTTGGAATTGACCAGGTCGGTGCTCCCGCCTGGATCGCCGGGCCAACGGCGCCTCGACGATGCCGTGCACGCCTCACGACGGGCGGCGACGCTTACCCGTCAGATGCTGGCCTACGCCGGCAAGGGCCAATTTCTCTTGAGCGACGTCGATCTGAGCGACTTGGTACAGGAGAATGCCCATCTGTGGCGCTCAGTGATCCCCCGAACCGTGGCCTTGCGGCTGGAGCTTGATCCCTCTCTACCCCCGATCCACGCCGATGCCGGTCAGATGCAACAGATTGTCATGAATCTCATCACCAATGCTGCTGAGGCCATCGATGGGGATGCGGGCATGCTAACGCTCTCCACAGGGGTGCAGATGTGCGACCAGGCGCTGCTGAGTCGCAGCCGGGTAGACGTCAAAGCCGTATCAAGGCCCTTTGTCTGGTTGGAGGTCAGCGATACCGGTTGCGGTATGGACCGGGAGACGCAGCAGCGGCTCTTTGATCCCTTTTTCACCACCAAGCAGACCGGGCGAGGCCTGGGCATGTCGGCGGTGTTGGGCATCGTTCGAGCGCATCAGGGGGCTATCATCGTCGATAGCACCCCAGACCAGGGCACGACCGTGCGCGTGTTCTTTCCGGTTGGCGCGGACACACAGCCGACTATCGCCGAGAACCCGGTGCCGGTTCATCAGGACACCGATAGCGGTCTTTTGGCACAGTCTCCGTCGGGCACGGTGTTGGTGGTGGACGACGAACCGATGGTGCGCAGGCTCTGCCAGCGGGTGGTAGAAAAGCTCGGCTTTGAGACGCTACCCGCTGGCGATGGCCAGGAGGCCCTGCGCCTGTTTCGTGCCCGCGCCGATGAGATCGTCGGCGTCGTCCTCGACCTGACCATGCCACAGATGGATGGTGTGGCCACCTTTCGCGCTCTGCAACGTATGCGCCCTGATGTCAAAGTGCTTTTGTGCAGCGGATATGGTCATCACGCCGCGAGTCAGGTCCAAACCTGCCAGGGACTGGCCGGGTTCCTGAACAAGCCGTATCCGATCGAGGTTCTTGCTCAAGAGCTAGAGCGTATGCTGCAAGATGATGCATCTGATACCTAAGCGTAAGCGCTAGTCCCACCAGGGCTCGCCGTCGACGCGATGCGCCTTCAGGTACTCCTGATCCAGCTCAATGCCCAGGCCGGGCCGCGTCGAGACGATCATCTGCCCATCCTCGATCTGCGGCGCATTGTCCGCCGCCTCGGGCGCGACGTCGGCGGTGCGGGTGCATTCCATCATCGGGCAGTTGAACACCGCCGCCGAGAACTGCTGCGAGGCCATGTTCAGCCCCAGCCCGCTGACGTTGTGCAGGCATAC
>SKLG01000239.1 GCA_007123335.1 Anaerolineae bacterium
AAGAGAACCAGGACGATGAATAACGCCCATCTGGGACCTACCATACTCGACCTCCTTTTCGATCGCTAGACGGCGCCCTCCTCATGCAGTCGGCGGATCTGCTCCTCCTCGTAACCCAGTTCACGCAGCACCTCATCGGTGTGCTCGCCCAGCAACGGCGGGGGCAAGCGATAGCTCGCCGGCGTGTCCGACAGGTGCATCGGCGATGCCAGCGTGCGCAACGTGCCCGCGATGGGGTGCGGCTGCTCGACGACAAAGCCCCGCGCCCGCATGTGCGGGTCGTTCAACATCTGCGGCACGGTATAGATGGGCGCCGACGGAATCTGCGCCCTCTCAAGCTCCTCGCACCACTCGGCGACGGTGCGATGGGACAGGCGCTCGTCCAGGATCTGCCGCACCTCATCGCGGCGCTTGACCCGCTCGCTGTTCACCCGATAGCGCGGGTCATCGCGCACATCCTGCATATCGAGGATCGCGCATAGCTTGTACCACAGCGACTCGCTGGCGCAACCGATGATCAGGTAGCCATCCTTGGCTTGAAAGGTGCCATAGGGTACGATGGAGGGATGTTCGTTGCCCAGCTTGGGCGGCGTCTCGCCGGTCTCGAAATAGGCTCCCGCGTGAATGACGCTCCACCAGGACTGGGATTCCACCAGGCTCATATCCAGAAACTGTCCTCGGCCTGAGCGCTCCCTCGCCAGCAGCGCCGCCAGCACGCTGCTCGTCCCATACATGGCGGTGGCCAGATCGGCGATAGAGGCCGGGTAGCGATAGGGCGGGCCATCGATATCGCCAGTAAGCGGCATCATGCCTGACATTCCCTGGGCGATGATGTCATAGCCGGCGCGCCCGGCATAGGGGCCAGTCATCCCAAAGCCGGTGATGGAGCAATAGACCAGGCCCGGGTTGCGCGCCGCCAGCGAGGGGTAATCGGTGCCCATGGCGCGGTGGGCGCTGGCCCGGCGCTCATTGGTGATGAACATGTCGGCGCGCTCGAGCAGCGTCCGCAGCGCCTCCAGAGCGGCCTCGCTCTTGAAATTGCAGGTAAAGCTACGCTTGTTGCGGTTTACGGCCATAAAGTAGGTGCTCTCGCTGCCGACAAAGGGCGGTCCCCAGCCGCGCGACTGGTCGCCGCCATCGGGACGCTCGATCTTGACCACGTCGGCGCCGAGATCGCCCAGCAGCATGCCCAAAAAGGGCCCGGCCAGGGCCTGAGTGGAATCGACCACCAGCATGTTCTCTAGCGCGGCGCGAGGGGTAGATTGAGGGTTCGGCTCGGTCATGTATCCTCCGCGATGATGATGTTCGCTCGCGCAGACGGTACCACAAGGACCGATGGCTGTCAACGCGCTAACGCAGTTTGCCCGTCTCTTTGTCGATCAGCTTGTCGAGGAGTTCCTGATTGGTCTCCTCGGTCCATTGTAAGATCCTGGCCTCGATCTCTGCCATGGTGGGGGGAGGATCGGCAGACGGGTCAAGGATCTCCTCCATTAGCTCCAACGCCTCTGTCTTGATCTGCGCTATAAGTTCGTCGATCTTGCCTTCCATCTCGGGGGGCAAGGCATCAGACATGGTTGACTCCTTTATCCAACTATTCGCCACACCATTTTACCCAGGCGCGGTTCCTCTGACCAATGCGATGGAATGGTCGAATAGATATACTCCTCAGGCCTGGTGAGGCGACCCTTGCTAGCGTTGGGGAATCTGCCAAGCCTTGACGCCATCGGTAGGGATAGCCATAATGGCCACAGCGACGTCCTTTGTACAAGGAGAGGTGGTGCACAGATGCCGATGAACAAGTTACCCTCGTTCCCCTATGGCGCCGTCTACTTTCGCCGCTCCAATCCGCCGCGTGCCGATTGGGCGCGGGATTATCAAACCGCCGCCGAGGACGGGATGAACACCTTTCGCCATTGGGTACTCTGGTCGGCCATCGAGGTGGCGCCGGGGCGCTACGATTGGGAGGCCTATGATCGCCAGCTCGACCTGGCCGCCGAGCATGGCCTGAAAACGGTCATGGCCGAGTTTATCACCTCGGCGCCCGAGTGGGCCTTTCGTCACTTTGGCCACGCCCGATTCGAGACCCGCGATGGCCAAAAGGTCGAGTCGCAGATGAGCGGGAGCTGCGTCATCGGCGGCTTTCCCGGCCTGTGTCTGGACAACGACGACTATGCCGCCGCGGCCGAAGCGTTCCTGCGCGCCCTGGTCGAGCGCTATCGCGGCCACCCCGGCCTCGCCGGCTATGATCTGTGGAACGAGTGCAACTATGCCCATGACACCTGCTACTGCCCGGCCACGGCCCAGCACTTTCGCGATTGGCTCGCGGAAAAGTATGGCGATCTGGGCACCTTGGGGGAGGCCTGGCATCGCCCCTCTTTTGCGGCGTGGGAGGATGTGTCGCCGCCCCGACACCTGGGGCCGTATCCCCACGTCATGGACTGGTTGCGGTTCCGCATCGACGACGCCTACCGGCTGTTGCGCTGGCGGGCCGAGCTGGTGCGCGATATCGATCCCGACTGCGCCATCGTCGCCCACGGCGTCGTCGGCAGCCTGACCAACATGGCCTCGCGGGGCGCCGACGACTGGCGCGCCGCCGCCGAGGCGGAGGCTTATGGCTACACCTGGGGCTCCAGCCGCCACGGCGACGAGCCCTGGAAGCAGCTCCACGCCGTGGACCTGGTGCGCGCCGCGTCGCGAGGCAAGCCGTTCTGGCACTCTGAGGCCTATGGTGGGCCGCTATGGATGCAGCCGCAGGTGCTGGGCAAGCCGCGAGATGAGGGGCGCATCGCCTCGCCAGAGGACATCCGCTACTGGAATATGGCCAGCTTTATGGGCGGCGCCACGGGCCTCCTCTTTTTGCGCTGGCGCCCGCTGCTGGATGGTCCCCTCTTTGGCGCCTTTGGCCCCTATGGCATGGATGGGTCGCGCACGCCACGCTCCGAGATGGCCTCGCGGGTGGGCGTCTGGGCGCAGGCTAATGAGACGCAGGATCTCTGGCGCTCGCGGCCCGTTCAAGGTGAGTTGGGCATCGTCTATGCCCCCGAGACGCAGCTCTTTACCTA
>SKLG01000524.1 GCA_007123335.1 Anaerolineae bacterium
CGGTTGACCACCAGGTCGGCGCCGGCGTCGAGGGCCTGGCATTGGGCGTCCTCCGCTAGGCCGTCGGCGATGACCACCAGGCAGACCTCGCTGTCGCGCCGCACGCGGTTGATCTGCGCCTCGATAGCGGGCTGGCGCAGCGCCAGTAGAATCAGATCGCTAGGGTTCATCACAAAGGATTGCATCCCGCCCTCGAGCTGGACGGCGGCAGCCACCGTCACCCCGGCGCGTTGCAGCATAAAGGTCAGCAACGCCCTTTCGTCGTTGTGGTCGCAGATCACGGTTGCGTTCATGGCATGCCCCGCCCGCGAGATAGGTCGATCGTTCCATGCGGATTGTAGACCCTCTGGTACGCGATGCAAACGGGGGTCAACGATAGCTGCCGGGCACCTCCCGCACCGTACCTGGCGCCAGGTGCCCGGCAGCTCGGATAAGTATGAGCAATCATACGATCAGCCTGTACAACAGGAACGCGAGCATCCCCACCAACGCGCTCATGTAAATCCCTCGCATAGCCAACCTGCCTTCTTCGGGCGTTCGACTCTTCAACAGCCTGATGGTACACAAGATGACAATGATGTCTATGATGAGCACAAGTCCGAGATAGCCCGTCCCCAGCCATCCCAAAAAGACGGGGGCGAGGCTGAGCAAGATAGCCACGCCAAACAGGCCGGCCGAGATCGCGAGCGCAAAACTCTTCCCGCACCTGATGGCGATGGATTGCGAATCCCGCTTCTTGTCCCCCTCCATATCCATGGCGTCGCCGGCGATTTCCTCGCCAAGGTCGATGAAAAATGCGATGAGCGCAAACATCCAAACCATTGCATTCCAGGGATCGCCCACGATGATTCCACCAAGGATGAAGGTGATACCGACGTTAGAGCTAACCATGAGGTTGCCCAGGAACCCCGATTCTTTGAATTTCCAGTTGTAGACCAAGCCAATCGACGCAAATACGACACATAGCATAAAGGCGGCTAGGCCAAGCATAAGGGCGGCTGCCAGTCCTATGAACATCGTGGTCGCAGCCAGGCCCACCGCTTCAGAGAGGGAAAGGATGCCGGCGGGTAAAGGCCGGTCGGGCGCGTTGATCCTGTCCACGTCGAGGTCAAAGTAGTCGTTCATGATAATGGCCGAGCCAGAGATAAAAAACCCGCACATAAAACCCAGGATTAACTGCTGTATGGGCGGGAACCGTCCCAGCGCGACGATACTGCCCAAAATGACACACACTC
The DNA here is from genome assembly GCA_007123335.1 of Anaerolineae bacterium. GTDB lineage: Bacteria > Chloroflexota > Anaerolineae > UBA1429 > UBA1429 > SKLG01. Next base: position 1,236 of record SKLG01000524.1, read on the forward strand.
CCGCCGCCAAGGGAAGCTCGGGCCGAAAGATCTGGTACACCGCTTTGATTTTTTGCAGCAACACTTCGCCTCCTGCTCACCCGGCCCCGGCGAGCTTGAACAGCCGCAGCGCCATCATCGTGTACCAGGCCAACCGCAACGGTGCGGAAAGCACCGGTGGGATGACATAGAGCGCCGGCGCAAAGGCCAACGCCGGGAAGAAGAGCAGTCCAATGCCATTTGCCAAGATACCAACAATGGCAGTCGCTCTGCTGAACACGTCGCCCCGCAGCATCGCGATGGAAAAGATCAGGCCGGCCAGCAATACCAACAGGAGGCCGAGATAGACCCCCGTACCGTGCTCACTGAGCGCCAGTAGCGCCTCCCCTGCCGCCAGAAAGGCGGCCCGCTGCGCGTCGGTCGTCGCCGTAGCGTGCTGCGCGCTGAGATGGAGTAGTCCTAGAGCCTGATTCGAGGCCAAGAACACGGCGATCCCCACCAGGCCGCAGCTCGTCGCCAACAGGGCAAAGCTACGTCGGGTCGGCCATAGCGCCATGCAGGCGGCCAGGAATAGCATGCCGACCAGGACATACTCGACGCTATCAAAGACACCGAGAAGGATCAGTCCCACCAAGGCGTCGGCCTGGAGCAGGGTGAACCATTCGGCGGCGCTGACCGGCAGCTCGGCGGGCACGGCGAACAGGCTCAAGCCATGGAACGCTGTCAGTTCTGCGCTGAGGTTGCGCCGAAAGACCAGGACGGCCAGCAGGGCGGCGATCCCCCCGATGCGATACAGCAGCGACCAGGGGCGATCCAGTGTTCCAGTGCGTGTATGCCGATCTGCTTGCTCGTGGTTCATCGCGATACTCTCAGATGTTGTGTGTGCCTATAGCGACGCCAAACGACAACTGGCCAAAATGCGTATGCTCACCTGCGCTCTCGGATCTGCACCCGGTTGCCTGCCAGCGGCGCGGCGGGTATTATCGCGGTGGATGTTCTCTATCGGGAGGGTACCCATCGCCATGCCTGGCAGCTCAGACGAGCTTGCGTTGCGGCGCAAAGCGACCTTTCGCGCCCACGGACGGCAGATCGTGCTGGTCAAGCGCCCCTATGAGCGGGGCGCCCACGTCATCATGAAGGCACTGTTGTGGGCGCTCTACCTGCCCCAGTACCCCGACCTCACCGTCGAGGTCTCCATAGGCGACCGCTACAAGCCCGACGTGGTATCGCTCGACCCCCGAGGGCGGCCCCGCTTCTGGGGCGAGGCGGGGCAGGTGAGCCCGGCCAAGGTGCAGGCCCTGGTCACGCGCTACCGCGACACCCACATGGCCCTGGCCAAGTGGGATGCGCTGATGGCGCCTTTTACCGAGATGGTGGACAAGGCGCTGCGCCGCAGCGCCCAACGGGGCATCGCCCGTGGGGCGCCGTTCGATTTGCTCTGCTTCCCCGCCGACAGCGCCGAGCGCTTTATCGACGCGCGCGGCGAGATCCGCATCACCCACGATGATCTGGAGTGGCGATGCTGGGGCTAGCGCGGCAGCGGCAGGTGCACCACCTCGCCGCTGCGCCCCGATTGGTAGATGGCCAGCATCAGCTCCAGCGATTTGCGACCCTCCTCGCCGTTCACCAGCGGCTCGCGCCCCTCGGCGATGGCATGTAGGAAGTCTTGGATCTGCACCGCATGATAGGAAGGATCGGCCGGTCGTTGGTAGGAATAGCCGGTGTGCCAGGTCGGCGCACAATCGGGGTGGTGCGCGGGCTGATAGATGTACTCGCCCCTGGCCACATGCTCACGCAAGGACTCGTCGCGCACATGCTCCTCGCCGGGGATGGTCCAAAGGTCGTTA
>SKLG01000444.1 GCA_007123335.1 Anaerolineae bacterium
ATCTCGAACCCGGTCGTCAAGACCTCCAGCGCCGATGGTACTGCCCTGGTAACGGGGTGGGAGAGTAGGTCACTGCCAAGAGAACTCGTTCTCTCAGGACCTCTCTCTTTTTTTGTGCCTCGAGCAGATTACTATAGGCTTTGGTTTATATATCCCTGTTGGCACGAAGGCCCTTCTGTTGCGCTCGCAGTGCTTTTATGGCTAGCGCGAGCCCATACGCTACGGCTGAGACAAGTATGATGGTCGCCCCTGACGTTAGATTCCACGCATAGGAAAGCATCAGTCCTGTCGTCGTAAAGACGATCCCCAATAAGACAGCTCCCACCATCATCTTTTTCATGTCCCTAAAGAACTGACCGCTAATGGCGGCGGGCACAGTCAGCAGCGCGATGACCATGATCAACCCCACGACGCGCATCATCATCACCACGGTAAAGGCGATCAGCGCCATCAACACCATGTAGATGGCATCGACGGGCACGTTCTGCACGGTGGCAAAGGTCTCGTCAAAGGAGATGGCCAACAGCTCTTTGTAAAAGACTGCGACGGTGATCACAATGACTCCATCGAGGATCAGCATGATAAGCAGGTCGCGGGTGGGGACAGCCAGGATGCTGCCAAAGAGATAGCTCATCAAGTCGGCTCTGTACCCTGGCGTGAGATCCAACAGGATGATCCCCGTCGCCATACCCACCGCCCACATGACGCCGATGACGGTATCGGCTCGCTCGCGTGTTCGTCTCTGTACCCAGCCCATGCCCAGGGCCGCAAACAGGCTAAAGACCATCGCCCCTAACACCGGATTCAGGCGCATAAAGTAGCCCAATCCCACGCCCCCATAGGCCGCATGGGCAACGCCTCCGCTGACGAACACGATCCGATTGATAACCACCAATGTGCCGATGATGCCAAAGGCGATACTGACAAGCAACCCTGCCATCAAGGCGTTGCGCATAAAGGTGAATTGCAGCGCTTCAATCATCGCTTCTGTTCCTCATGGTCTGCAAACACACGATGCGGCACCCCGTGGGCGATCATCTCCACCGGGCACTGATAGGCTTCCTCAATCATCCCTGGGGTGAGGGTTTCACCACCATGGTAGTAAAGTCGTCGATTGAGACAGCCCACAGACTTGACATAGGCGGAGACGACCGCCATGTTGTGGGTGACCATCAGGATCGCCATCTCATGGTTGAGCTCTTGAAGCAGCTCATAGATGCTGGCGCTTACTTGGGGGTCGACGCTGGTTGCAGGTTCATCCAGCAGCAATACTTGAGCTTCTGTGGCCAGCGCCCGGGCAATATAGACCCGTTGACGCTGGCCCCCTGATAATTCGCCCAAAGGGCGATCTCGCAAGTCTAGCATTTCTACGTTGCGCAGCGCCTCGGCTACGACCTCATCGTCCTCAGATCGGTAGCGTCGAAAGAGTCCTGCCTTGCTCAGTCTGCCCATCTGCACGACCTGCCAGACGTTGATGGGGAAATCGTGATCGAACTTGACCCCTTGCGGTACGTAACCCACGTGTCGGCGACCCTCACGCACCGTTTTTCCCAAAAGCCGTACGGTGCCTCGATAAGGAGTGAGGAGCCCCAGGATTACCCGCAGGAGGGTCGTCTTGCCCCCGCCATTGGGGCCGATGAGCCCAACAAAGTCCCCTTCCTTTACAGAGAGGCTCACTTCTTCAAGCACGATCTGGCCATGATAGCCGGCCCATACCTGCTCAACGGCAATCATTTCTCGGCGACTGTCAGCGTCTTCGCTCAATGGCCCTCTTCCTTCTCTACCACTTTTACCAGAAGACGGCTCAGTGGCTGTCCGTTAACACGCGAGCAAAGGTGTCGGCGACGTGGCGCATGTTCGCCAGCCAGTCAGGTGCCAGCGGGCTGATCAAGATAACCTCGCCACCGATCTCGTCGGCGATCGTCTCGGCTGCGGCAGTGCTAAACTCGGGTTGCGCAAAGATGACGCGGATGTTCTCCTCGCGAGCCTCACGAATGAGCATCGCCAATTCGGCAGCGCTCGGCTCCCGTCCATGGATCTCGACGGGGAGCATCTCTAGATTAAAATCTCGGGCGAAATATCCCCAAGCGGGATGAAAGACCATAAACTTGCGCTGCGGCACATCCGCCAGAGTGGCCTCGATATCTTTGCGCAGCGTCTCGATATCCTGCACAAAGGCCGCCAGATTCCGGTCATAATCGTCCTCATTTGCGGGATCGAGATCGACCAACGCTGCGTGGATGGCGCGAGCCTGACGCTCGACCTCTATCGGCGACAACCATACATGGGGATCGGGCGGGGCGTCATGATGATCAGCTTCATGATCGTCATGATGATCAGCCTCATGATCGTCATCGTGATCAGCCTCATGATCGTTATGATGATCAGCATCGTGATCGTCGTCATGGTTATCATCATGATGGTCGGCGTGCTCTTCGTCCCCATGAGTATGTGGATGGATCATGGGCATTCGCTCGACCTCGGCGATGGTATCGACAAGGCGCATATTGGGGTTTGCGGAAGCGATTCGGTCCATCCAGGCTTCCTCAAAGGGTACACGGATGCGCATGTACGCGTCGGCGTCGCTGAGCTCTCGAAGCTGTGCAGGCCTGGGCTCATAGGTTTCTGGGCTGCTGCCCGGGGGGACAATGACGGTGACTTGGACGTGCTCGCCGCCTATTCGCTCCACAAAATATTGTTGCGGCAGGATGCTGACGGCAATGCGCATCACGTCTGGCTGATCGGCGGTCTCTGCGGCTGGCTCGGGGGTTTGATCGACAGAGCCCTTGGCGCCACATGCTGCCAAACCGAGAATTGCCAGCAGCGCAACAAGACAAGTCCATATCTGTCGGCGTCTCATAGAAGAGCCTCTCCTTCCTTACTGAAAAAATGTTTCATCTAGTCTCAAAAAAAATCAATGAGGCATCAGACATCATGCGCCCGACACTCTGAACAGGTACCATAAAGTTGTAGGAGATGATCATCTATCTCGAACCCGGTCTCACGTCGAACCCGCCCTAGCAGCTCTATCAGGTCATCCTGGCCCTGGAACTCGCTCGCTCGCCCACAATGCAGACAGAGGATGGCATGATGATGCCCTGGCGAAGCGCTCAGATAGCCGTGGCAGCCATCGCTGCGATGGACGCGACGCACGAGGCCCAGCTCGGACAACAGGTCGAGCGTCCGGTATACGGTCACGATTCCCAATGTGCGGTGATGCTGTCTCCCTCGCGCCAATAGCTCTTGGGCGGATAGCGGCTCTTGAGCTTCTCGCAACACCTCCATGATAGCGCACCGTGAGGCCGTGATCCGATATCCGTTGTTATAAAGTTGTTGTTCCCATTCTCTTATCATCGGTTTTGTCCGCCTCTGTAAACAGTATAGGCGCCCTGCGATCACAAGGCAAATGCCGGGATAAATACGCCCCTGCTGGACGTCGGCGCCTTTTTTAGGGATAATGCCAACATCAGCAAAGCTATTCTACAGGGGAGGATGTATCGATGACGACCTTGGGCATTATCGTTGGGAACCGTGGCTTTTTCCCCTCGCATCTGGCGGAGGAGGGGCGCGAGACGATCCTGCGCGTCTTGGCGGAGGAGGGCATAGATACCGTCTGCTTGACCCCCGAGGACACGCCCTATGGCGCTGTGGAGACCTATGCCGAGTCGCAGCGCTGCGCCGAATTGTTCAAGGCGCACCGGGAAGAGATCGATGGTATCCTGGTGACGCTGCCGAACTTTGGGGAGGAACGGGGCATCGCCGACGCTGTCCGCTTGGCTGGCCTGAATGTCCCGGTGTTGGTCCAGGCGACCCCCGATCGCGCCGGCAAGATGACCATCGCCGATCGTCGGGACAGCTTTTGCGGCAAGATGTCAGCCTGCAACAACCTGAGCCAATATGGCGTTACGTATAGCTTGACGGCGCTGCACACGGTGGACCCTGAATCGGAGGCGTTTCGCCAGGATCTGGCCTGGTTTGGCGCGGTCTGCCGCGTGGTCAAGGGGCTGCGCGGCGCGCGACTGGGACAGATCGGCGCCCGGCCGGCGGCCTTTATCACCGTGCGCTACAGCGAAAAGCTGTTGGAGAACGCCGGCATCTCGGTGGAGACCATCGATCTTTCAGAGGTCTTTGGCCGGGCCTGGAAGCTGGACGACGCCGACGCCAAGGTCAAAGCCAAGGTGGAGGAGGTCCAGGATTATGTGGCCACCGGCGGGGTGTCCGCTGAGGCGCTGATCCGCATGGCCAAGTTTGCCATCGTCGTCGAGGACTGGATCGAGGAGCATGCCCTGGTCGGCACGGCGGTGCAGTGTTGGACGGCCATGGAGGACTATTACGGTGTGGTGCCCTGCACGGCGATGAGTATGCTCAGCGACAAGCTCTTGCCCAGCGCCTGCGAGACCGATATCACCGGCCTCATCGGCATGTACGCCATGGTGCTGGCTTCGGGCAAGCCCAGTGCCCTGTTGGATTGGAACAACAACTATGGCGACGACCCGAACAAGGGCGTCGTGTTCCATTGCAGCAATCTGCCGCAGACCTTTTTCGGCGGCGAGGCGCGCATGGACTACCAGGAGATTATCGCCGGCACGGTGGGCAAGGAAAACACCTATGGTACGCTGGTGGGGCGCATCAAACCCACCGATGTGACCTACTGTCGCGTCTCCACCGACGACGAGGCCGGTTGGATCCGCGCCTATCTGGGCGAGGGTCGCATCACCGAGGAAACGGTAGAGACCTTTGGTGGCTATGGCGTGGTGCAAATCCCTGACTTTCAGGGGCTGTTGCGGCATATCTGCGCCAACGGCTTTGAGCACCATGTGGCGCTCAACCCCTCACGGGTGGCGGATGCGTTGAACGAAGCCCTGACCCGCTATCTGGGGTGGGACGTATACCATCACCGGGGCTGAACAAGCCTTTTGGCGCCTTAGCTTACGGAAAACGGGGCCGCCTCTCCATCGAGAGGCGGCCCCGTTGGGGTTCCGTCTGGCGCAAGATAGCCGTATTAGAGGCGGAAGAGCACCAAATCGGCGATGACCGGCCCAAACACGGCCGCGGTCAACGACATCACGGTGATGAGCGTGTTCAGCGACGGGCCGGCGGTATCCTTAAAGGGATCGCCCACCGTGTCGCCGATGACGGCCGATTTGTGGGCGTCAGAGCCCTTGCCGCCGTGGGCGCCATCCTCGATGAACTTTTTCGCGTTATCCCAGAGACCGCCCGAGTTGGCCATGAGTAGCGCAAAGATGATGCCGGTGACAATAGAGCCAGCCAAAAAGCCGCCCAGCGCATACCGACCTAGCAGGATGCCCACCGCCACAGGCGTAATTAGGCTGAGCGCTCCGGGCAGGATGAGCTCCGAGAGCGCGCCCTGGGTGGCGATATCCACGCAGCGGGTGCTGTCCGGCCGTACCTTGCCCTCGATCAACCCGGGGATCTCGCGGAACTGTCGGCGAATCTCTTCGACCATCTTGAATGCGCTACGCCCCACCGATAAAATCATGAGCGCGGAAAAGAGCGGTGGCATCATCGCCCCCAAAAAGAGACCCACCACCACACCGGGTTGGAGCAGATCAAGAATTCTGATGTCCACCGTCTCGGCATAGGCGGCAAAAAGGGCGAGCACGGTGAGCGCTGCCGCGCCGATGGCAAAGCCTTTGGTGATGGCCTTGGCCGTGTTGCCTGCGGCATCTAGGCGATCGCAGACGGCGATGGTCTGCTCGTCCTCACCACCATATTCGGCGCAGCCCTTGGCATTGTCGACGATGGGACCATACGCATCGGCGGAGAGGATCATGGCGGTGATGGAAAGCATGCCCACCGCGGCCACCGATACCCCGTAGGTGCCGGCGACGCCAAAGCGTTCGGCCAGCATCCACGAGGCGGCCATGGCGGCGCAGATGCCGAGGATCGAAGGCACGATACTCAGCAGACCATACGAAAAACCGTTCAGAATCAGCAGAGCCGGACCGGTGAGCGCCGAATGGGCCGTATCTTGCACCGCGCGCTGGTCAATGTCGGTGTAATAGTCTGAGGTAAAGCCGATGACGATGCCGGCCAGCAGGCCGGCGATGGTGGGCCAAAAGACGCCCCATGGTCTGTCGATACCGAGAGCGAACACGACCCCCAGAGCAAAGAAGGCAAAAATCACGGCGGTGATCACGGTGCCGGTGTTCAATGCGCGGCCAGGATCGTTGCTCTCACCAGTGCGCACGACAAACAGACCGATCAATGAGGCTATGATGCCCGCAGCGCTGAGCAGCAGGGGAAAGATGACATACTCGACGCTATACAGTGCATGGCCGAGAATCATCACCGCTACCACGCTGGCCACGTACGAGTCCAAAATGTCGGCGCCCATACCGGCCACATCGCCGACGTTGTCGCCCACATTATCGGCCACCACGGCCGGGTTGCGCGGGTCATCCTCGGCCAGGCCGAATTCGACCTTACCCACCAGGTCGGCGCCAATGTCGGCGGTCTTGGTATAGATGCCGCCGCCAGCCTTGGCCAGAAGCGCCACCGTGCTGGCGCCAAAGCTAAAGCCCAATACCGCCTCAGGATTGCCAAAGATCATATAGAGTAGCGTCATGCCGATGAGGGCAAAGCCGACCACGGAGAAACCCATCACGCCGCCGGCGTAAAAGCCGACAGGAAAGGCCGTCTTGAGATCCGAACGCGCTGCCCAGGCGACGCGGGCGTTGGCTCGCGTGGCAATGTACATGCCGGCGTAGGCGGCCACTGCCGAGCTAAACGAGCCGATGAGGTAGGATAGAGAGGATTCCCAATCCAGGGTGATGAGGAGTATGATCGCAATGATCAAGGATAACCCGCCAAGTGCGGTGAAGAGCCGCTTTAGATATGCGGCAGCTCCTCGCTGCACCTCTCCGGAGAACTCGTCCATCTTGGTACTCAGGTTCTGCTGCTTCATCACCCAGTAATAAAGGTATCCGGCGACAGCGATGGAGATGAACCCGGCGGCCAGAGCGACAATCTGCCAGACCATGTTTGCCTCCTGCAAAGAATATGATGTTTGCACCGCGCGGCCCGTGACTGGCGAGTGCCAGCTTTGAGCGCACAGTTCCTACCTGGTTGAGCGTTTGGCGTGCGGTTGGCCCGCACCCCATACCTCTATCGGCCGGCAACAGCGTCGTTGTGGGCAGACTTTGCAGCAGCACAAGCGGGAGCTCATCGGCACGAGCCCCCAGCATTAAGCACGCTAGCAAAACATGATAGGCCTTCCGATGGGCATTGTCAAACGATGCGCTCTTGCGAGATCCGGGTGTATTACTCGGTTAGCTCTGTGAAGCGGCGATTGACGCCCAAGGTGAGCGCCGCTACAATTGAGGCATGGATAGATGATAACGCTACTAGGGAGGAAATAGCTCATGGCTCGTCTGGCCCGTTTTTCTGATGAAGGACAGATTCACTACGGCCTGTTGCGCGATAACGACACACTGCAGGTCATCCAGGGCGATATCTTGAGGGAGTGGCAAGAGACCGAACGCTTTGTGAAGCTTGAGCAAGTGACTCTATTGGCTCCCGTCGCTCCGCCGAATGTGATCGCTATCGGCCTGAACTATCGGGCCCACGCCATAGAGAGTGACATGCCTCTGCCTGAGCGCCCGGTGATCTTTTTCAAGATCACCACCGCTGTGTGTGGACCGAACGATCCCATCGTTTTGCCGAGGATGGCCCCGGATGAGGTGGACTATGAATGCGAGTTGGCCATTATCATCGGCAAGGAAGCCAAGCATGTGACCAAAGCCGACGCGCATGATTACGTGCTGGGCTATACCTGCAGCAACGACGTCAGCGCTCGTGACTGCCAGATACGCCTGGACGCTCAATGGGCGCGGGGAAAATCGTTCGACACCTTTGCCCCATTAGGACCCTGGATCGAGACCGAGCTCGACCCGGATAATGTCGGCATCCGCACGCGTCTGAATGGGCGCACCATGCAGGACTCGAACACCAACGATCTGATTTTCGACACGAGGACCTTGATCTCTTATTTGTCAGACGCGATGACGCTGCTGCCCGGCACGGTGATCATGACCGGCACCCCCTCGGGCGTCGGCTTTGCGCGCAAGCCACCGGTGTTTCTGCGCGATGGCGATGTGGTCGAGATCGAGGTCGATGGCATTGGCACGTTGCGCAACCCAGTCGTCGCTGAGACCTAGACCACGCAAACAGGAGCAAAAGTGGGGCTCTGACAGCGCACGAAGACCGTGTTACAGGGCCTCACTGGTTTTGAGGCGGATAGAGCTTGCTACAGGGCGCATAGCGGAAAGGGGACTCATGAATCTGTGGTCCACGTTTGGCGTTGCGGTGTTGACGATCTGGGTTTATATGTCGGCGATGTTTCTTGTCGCCCGCCTCGTGGGGCGTAATGACATTGCCGACATCGCTTGGGGACCGGGCTTTTTCATCGTGGCCCTGGTGGCGTTGTTCACCCATGAGGGGAGCACCACCCGTCAGATCCTGGTGCTGGTGCTTGTCGCGCTCTGGGCGGCACGTCTGGCCCTGCATGTCGGCAATCGCAATCTGGGCAAGCCGGAGGATCATCGCTACCAAAAGATGCGCGAGGATTGGGGCGATGCCTTTGTCTTGCGCTCGTATCTGGAGGTGTTCATGCTCCAGGGTCTGTTCATGTTTCTGGTCAGCCTGCCTATCCAGATCGTGATGACCACTGACCCTGGCGGCGTGGATGTTCTCACTTTTTTGGGCCTCGTGTTGTGGATCATCGGCTTTGTCTTTGAGACAGTGGGCGACTATCAGCTCGACCGCTTTAAATCCGATCCCGCCAACAAGGGCAAGATCATGACCGAGGGGCTGTGGCGTTATACCCGTCACCCAAACTACTTTGGAGAGGTCACCCAATGGTGGGGGATCGCCATCATCTGTCTGACGGTGCCCTGGGGATGGTTAGGCATCATCGGTGCGATCACCATCACTCTGCTCATCCTGGGGGTCTCTGGTGTCCCAATGCTGGAACGGCACTTTGAAGGCCGTCCTGGTTGGGAGGAATATAAGGAGCGTACTAGCCCCTTTTTCCCCTGGCCGCCCAAGGATTCGTGACGCGCCTGCGTGTGAGCGAGGTTGCGGGAGACGGCGCTCATCCCTGCCGCTGTTGTCGCTGGGTGGCGATGTAGCCCAGGCTTAGCGCCACAAAAGCCACGATAGCCCATAGGACGCCCTGATGCGAGGTATCCTGACGCTGTGTGGCCTGCCGCGATCGTGCGCCAGGCGTCAGCGGTGCGTCCAGCAATAGTGCTATGCGGTCGCTCGCCGGCTGTGGGGTGGATAAAAGCTCGACGCGAGGGCTCTCTTCTGCCATAGCTTCCTCTGGGCTGGGAACCAGAGACGGGGTTTCTGGCATGGGCGATGCTCTATCGGGTGCTTCGCCGGCCATGGTGGGTCCGGGCTGAATCGGCTCTTCGGGCAAAGTGGGCGGCGGATATGCGGACAGGTCCGAATCTGGCGCCTGGGTAATGGTCGCAGTGGGGCTGGGCCCGGGTGTGAATGTCGGGGTAACCGTGGCCGTGTACAAGGGTGTTGACGTGGCCGTTGGCGTTCGGCTGGGCGTCGGCTCGGCCCAGTCGGGGCCCGGATAGGCCGTCGGCTGGACGCCGCTAGGCGTCGCTGTGGCATTGATAGCCGGATACCCGACCAATGTATGTGTCGGCGTAGGCGCGGCCGGCGTATGGGTGCGTGTTGGCGTATTCGTAGGTGTCGATGTACGGGTCCGAGTGGCTGTGGGCACATAGGGATCGGGCGTGTAGGTGCTGGTCGGAGTCCGGGTCCTGGTAGCCGTTGCGGTCGGCTGAGGCGTCGCTGTCGCCGTGGGCGGTGCTGCCGTGGGCGTCCATGTCGCAGTAGGTTGAGTCGTGGGCGTGTGCGTGGCGGTCGGCAAGGAGGTTTCTGTGGGCGTAGGCGTAGGAGCGACACAGATCTCGTTGTATTGAAGATCAGGCGGCGCGTCGTTCTCTCCGCCCCACACCCAGGCCTCAATATCCCCATTTACCAGGGCTATATTGCCTGTTGAGCGGCCCACCGGATTCCACTCTCCACCGCGCTTGTACCAGTGGTGCCAGGCCACACAGTTATCAGGGGAAGGGCATTGGCTCAGGCATTGCTCAACGGGAACAGGCATCGTACTGCCTACCCCGTTGATGGCGCAGATCACCCCGCCGCTGGGCAATACCGTGTAGACCAGATCCAAGCCCGCACGGATCAGGATCTCGGTGCTGTCAGCCTCGTCACCGGCGAACTCGACGCAGGTGGTCAGAATGTCGTCAGGAAAGACGACGATCAGACTGACTCTGTTGGGTGTCGAATCCTGGGCATGGAGCTGCATGCCCGGCAGATGGACAATCAGCAGGAGGATGGCGGCAAAGAGCCAGTTTACAAGCAGGCGTTTACCCAATGTCATCTCGATGACTGGTGGCCCTTGCATATCGCCATGGGCCTGTGGATATCCATGATGGGCAAACGGCGTCATCCGCCGCTTGCCCTCCAGACGTATTCTACTCGCGGTGAGTGGCCTCGTCCAATCCAAGGGCGCCAGCAAAGGCGCGGGTTGACGCCGAACTGCTCAATCCACCGACCGTTGCACGAGGAGCTGCGTCTCATCCAGCTCCACGCCGAGGCCGGGCCCATCGGGCAGCGGCACACAGCCGTCCTTCTCGACGACAAAGGGCTTGGTGAAGACGCTCTGGGTCGTCTCGGCGGTGAGGATCGGCGGATCAAACCCGAATTCGAGCACCGGGCAGTTCTCGACACTGGCCATGGCGTGCAGGCTGGCGGCGATACCAAACGGAAAATGGGCGCCGCTCATGACATGAGGCACGATCAACCGCCCCGAATAGTCGGCCAGAATGGCGGCGCGTCGCAGTCCGATGATGCCATAGTTGCCGCCCAGGATAGCGTCGGGTTGAATGATGTCATAGGCGCCACGGGCCAGATACTCGCGAAAGTCATAGACGGTGGGTGTGTGCTCGCCCCCGGCGATGAACATGTCCACGGTCATGGCCAGATCGGCCAGCCCCTCAACGTCCTGGCGGGGCAAAGGCTCCTCCAAATAGTACACGCCGAGCTGGTCGAGGGCTATGGCTACCTCCTGGGCCGTCTTGCGTGACCAGAAGTGGACGCCTTCGCCGGCGTTGTTCTGATTGGCATCGACCAGTACTTTTGTGTCGGGCTCGGTGACATCGAGCACGGCGTCGACGACATCGACGTCGTCCCAGGGATCTGGGCGGTGCAGGCGCAGCTTGACGGCGCGAAACCCCAGGTCCAGGATCTTGGCGACATGTTCGGCCATCTCGTCGGGGTCCATAAGCCGGCTGGTAGCGGCATATACAGGCACTCGGTCGGTAACAGCGCCCAG
>SKLG01000054.1 GCA_007123335.1 Anaerolineae bacterium
CGCCCCAATGTCATGTATAAACTTAGACCGGCATGACGCCGTGCTTCTTACGCGGGTTGGCGTCGCGCTTGTTCTGGAGCATCTGTAGCGCGTTGATCAACGTCGCCCGCGTCTGGCTCGGCTCAATGACCGCGTCCACATAGCCGTGGGAGGCGGCCTGGTACGGGCTGGCAAAGGTCTCGCGGTACTCGTCGATGAGCTGCTGACGCAGCGCGTTGGGGTTCTGCGCGGACTGGATCTCTTTACGGTGGATGATGTTCACCGCGCCCTCGGGGCCCATGACGGCGATCTCGGCATTGGGCCAGGCGACGTTGAAATCGCCACGGATGTGCTTGGAGCTCATGACGATATAGGCGCCGCCGTAGGCCTTGCGCAGGATGACGGTGAGCTTGGGCACCGTGGCCTCGCAATAGGCATAGATCAGTTTGGCGCCGTGGCGGATAATGCCGCCATGCTCCTGGTCCACACCGGGCATAAAGCCGGGCACATCGACCAGGGTGACGATGGGCACGTTAAAGGCGTCGCAAAAGCGCACAAAGCGCGCAGCCTTGTCCGAGGCGTCGATGTCCAGCACGCCGGCCTTGGCCGAAGGCTGGTTCGCCACCACGCCGATGACCATGCCATCCAGGCGGGCAAAGCCGATGACGATGTTGGGCGCATAGAGGGCCTGAATCTCCAGGAAGGAGCCGGTATCCACGACCCCGGCGATGACATCCTTGACGTCATAGGGCGCCGAGGGGTCCTGCGGCACCAGGGTGTCGAGGGCCTCATCGGCCCGGGCGGGATCATCCTGCGGGGCCACGGCGGGCGGGTCCTCCAGGTTGTTCTGCGGCAGGTAGGAGAGGAGCTGGCGCACTTGGGCCAGGCACTCTTCCTCCGACTTGGCCGCAAAGTGGGCCACGCCGCTGCGCTGGTTGTGGGCCATGGCGCCGCCCAGCTCCTCCATGGTCACGTCCTCATGGGTGACCGCCTTGATCACCTGGGGGCCGGTGATGAACATGTTGCCGGTGCCCTGGGTCATAAAGACGAAATCGGTGAGCGCGGGGGAATAGACCGCACCGCCGGCGCATGGCCCCATAATGATCGAGATCTGGGGCACGACGCCGGAGGCCAGCGTGTTGCGCAGAAAGATGTCGGCATAGCCGGCCAGGGCCTGAATCCCCTCCTGAATCCGCGCGCCGCCCGAATCGTTGATACCGATGATCGGCGCGCCGGTCCTCAGCGCCAGGTCCTGTAGCTTGGTGATCTTGGCAGCATGGGCGCGGCCCAGCGAGCCACCCATCACGGTGAAATCCTGCGCAAAGACATAGACGAGGCGGCCCTCGATGGTGCCATAGCCGGTGACGACGCCATCGCCGAGCACCTTTTTCTCGTCCATACCCAGCGCAGTCTCGTGGTGCGTGACTAGGGCGTCCATCTCTTGGAAGCTGCCCTCATCCAAAAGCGTTTCCAGGCGCTCGCGAGCGGTCATCTTGCCGCGGTCGTGTTGACGCTTGATGGCATCGGCGCCGCCGCCTTGCTTGGCCTCTTGCTGTAGTCTGCGTAACGTCTGGATACTGTCCATCAAGTCCTCCTTAACCGAACCTTTTTGTTATACATATCCCTGGGGCGCGGGTGTCTCACCCGCCCTTACTCATCACTCACCTTGGGGCGCGGGCGTCTCGCCCGCCTTCTCCATCACCTCAAGCGGAATGCGCGCCTCCTGCAGAATCCCCCGCGCCAATGCGTCAGGATACTCGCTGGCGCACACCACCCGCACAATACCGGCGTTGACGATCATCTTGGCGCACGTAAAACAAGGCTGGTGGGTGACATAGATCGTCGCCCCCTCGGTAGAGACGCCATGCACCGCCGCCTGGATGATGGCGTTCTGCTCAGCGTGCAGCGCCCGGCAGATATCCAGGCGCTCCCCCGAGACGATGCCCAGCTCCTGCCGCAGACAGCCGACCACGTCGCAATGCTCCAACCCACGGGGCGGCCCATTGTAGCCCGTGGTGAGAATGCGCCTGTCGCGCACGATAACGGCGCCCACGCTGCGCCGCAGGCAGGTGGAGCGCGTCGCCACCTTGTCGGCGATCTCGCCAAAATACTCGTCCCAGGATGGTCTCGGCATATCCGCTATCCCTGTTGTGGCGCGATGTCGTCCCGGTCCGGCGCCTGATAGCCCAGCACCGGGGTCAAGACGGAGTCGATGAACGCCTTGGCCGTCACCGGCATCACCTGCTGAAAGATGTCCAACGCCGCCTCGGCGTACTGGCGGTGCTCCCACTGGGCGTGCTTGTCCAGCCGCTTGGTCAGCCAGTTCATGAACGACCAGGCATTCACCGTCCAGATAAACTCGGTATAGACCGCTGTGCCCAGCACGCCGCGGGCGCGCTCGGGTTGCCAGCCTGCCTTGAGGAGGCTGTCGTACAGGTCGTAGGACGCCTCCATGTGGGCGATATACTCCTCGCGGCCGGCAGAGACATCAGCGGGCACATAATATTCGCGGTCGGCAATACAGTACCTGAGAGATTTCTCGTTAAAAGAACCGATTCTATGACGATGCCACTGTCTCGCCACAAATAAAGCGCATTTAATACCAAAACGAAACACCGCATGCTCAAACACCGTATTGTGCTTGGGCTCGGAGGCCATGAGCCGGCGGATCAGGCGCACGTCGGCCTCGGGGCTGGTGGCCTCCGACTGGTAGCAGATGCGCGCACCACGGATCACGGCGGCGTCGCCGCCCATCAGGTCCTCAAGCTGAAAATGGCCCTTGTCCAGCACTCGGCGCACGATGGGCAGACTATCTCGAAAGCGCTCAACACCTTGAACACCCTTAGATGCCATGGGTTGCATCCCGCCTTGATGGCGCGGTTCTATTCTTGTGCAGCATACTCGAAAAACCCTCGGCCGGTCTTGCGGCCCAGACGCCCCGCGGCAACCATGTTGCGCAGCAGGGGGCAGGGGCGATACTTGTCGTCGCCCAGTTCGAGGTGGAGCACCTCCATGATCGAGAGGCACACGTCCAGCCCGATGAGGTCCGCCAGAGCCAACGGCCCCA
>SKLG01000213.1 GCA_007123335.1 Anaerolineae bacterium
CATCCGCGCTCCGTGGTACACTCATTCGGTGCGCCACGGGCGAATAGCTCAGCTGGGAGAGCGCTTCCCTTACAAGGAAGAGGTCACAGGTTCGAGCCCTGTTTCGCCCATTTTGAGATCGTGATTTGGGCATCCCCCATTTCAAATCTGATCGCCGGTGCAGGGCGGGTCGTCGCCGCGTTTTTTGGCGTCAGACCTTCAAGTGCCGCGTTTAACGCCGCGCTTGACGCCAGCATCACCCGTGTGGAGGCAGGTATGGTACCCGTTCGTGAGCTACAAACCCAGAGCGAGTCATTCTGGCGTGACGAATACGAGGTCGATGAGCAGGATCTGGACCTCGTCACCGGGTTGATCCTTGAGGCGGGCAAGCCTCAACCGCTGGACACCCTCATCTCGGCCATCATCCTGCATCGGCATCGCGCAGAGAGAGAGGCGGTGGCCGAGCAGGCGCGCCGAGGCAAGCTCTACCGCCCCGCCGACGACGCGCAGGTGGGCGACGAGCTGGTATTCGCCGCCCTCGATTTCGCCGTGGGTCGGGTGATCGACCAACGTTCGGGCAGCAACCCCATGTACGGCACCTTTGAGGTGATCCGCGTGCAGTTTGAGGAGGAGGTGCCCGGCCCCCAGGAGCGCGAGTTTGCCAGCGCTTTTGACTATCCCCATCCGCTGAACCGCCCTATCGAGGAGCTTGTGGCCGGCGGCGAGAGCGAGATGAACGAGGCCGAACTTGTGGGGGCCATGAAGACCCATGCCGCGCCCAAGCTGCACGATGCCCTGGACGCCAGCGACGAGTTTGTCTATTTCGATGGCATGTGGTTCCTGCTGGAGCTGTTGCCCGAGATTCACATGGGCCACCTGAACCTGGCCGAGGCGGTGATCTATGAGGCCAGCCACCCAGTGTCCGCCGAGGATATCCGCCAGGAGCTAGAGCTCGATACGACGACCTCGACCCAGGCCCAGCTCTTTGCCCTGAACCACGCCCTGGGCGAGGACCAGCGCTTTGACAACGTCAGCATGACCGAGGAACCGGCCTGGTATCTGCGCGCCTTGCAGCCCGAGGCGGTGTTCGCGCGGCCGGCAGTGCTCAAGCCCGCGTTTCGCGCGCAGGGCGGCGAGTATGTGGGCATCACCACCCTCGACCTGATCGACGAGATCGGCGACGAGCTGGACGATGTGCCCTCTGTGGTGGTGCGCGAGGTGAACGAGCTGCACATCGAGCTGCCCTTCCCCCACCTGCACGCGGGCACATTGCCGGCGACGCAGCAATTCCTGAATATGTTGCCGCCGACCAGCACCGGGTTCAACCATGGCACCCATTTTGCCATCACCCTCGTCGAGCCGGAATCGGGCCGCGAGATGGAGGCCTGGGTGCTTCCGGCGGCGGGCTATATCGCCGGGCTGGGGGATTGGTATACGTCTGTGGGGATGTGCATCGGCGGCAAGCTCATCCTCAAGCCGACGGATGATCCGTTCCGCTTTACGCTGAGCTATCAGGCCTCTGGCAGCCGGCGCAGCGAATGGCTGCGGGCGGCGACGGTGGAGAATGGGGGGCTGGTGCTGCAGATGGGTCGGGCCAGCATCGAGGTAGAGTGCGACCGCGAGATGCTCATCGACGTGCCCGAGGCCGAGCCCATCGTGGCGCTGATGGCCACCCGCGAGCAGGAGAGCGCCCCGCTGCACCGGCTGATGCGCAAGGCGTTCGCCGAGTTGGCCAAGCTGAGCAGCAGCGGCACCGTGCACGTCAAGGGGCTCTATTCGGTGGTCAACCTCATGCGTCGCTCCGGATCGGTGCCCATTCTGGCCGAGCTGGCGCGCAACGCCTGCTTTGATCCGGTGGGCGAGGGCTACTGGGCTTATGACCCGGCCCTTGAAGGGACGCTCTACCAGACTCCCGACGAGATGCGCGAACGCCCCCTGAGCGGTCGAGACGATCTCGTGCGGGACCAGGTCATCCAGTTTCAAGGGAGGTAGATAGCGCGCATGCCCACAGCTCTCAGATGGCGACGGCCCACGGTGGATACCAAGTTCCACATCGATATGGATTGGTGGACAGATAGTGACCGCGACATCCACATCTATATGCATGATCTGTTGTGCGACGAATGCCAGGACACTCTGCCCGCCGATGTGCGCGAGCTCGACCAGGTCGACTGGGTGGACGAAGAGACCGCCGAGGTGATGCGCGTCGATGCCCTGTGGCACAGTCTGCGCACCTGTTGCAGTAACAAGCCCGACTATATCACGCCCAGCACGCCGATCATCGACGCCGTGTTCCGCACCTTTTTGGCCAACGGCAACCGTCCGCTGAGCGTGCGCGACTTGTACGAACGCCTGAATCGCCGGCCGCCGCAGACGCTGCTGCGCATCCTCACCGGCAACCGCGTCTATATGGGCATCCGCCCGGTTCGAGACGCATAGCGCGCTCCTCCCACTGGAGACTCTTGACCTTGACGCAAAGGTGCCGGGCACTTAAAGTGCCCGGCACCTGTCGTGGTATGATAGGGCTCGTCATCGGCGCCGCTATCATGGCGTTCTTTTTCCGGGCCGTCCTCTTTCAAGGGCAGGTCTACTACCCCGGCGACATCGCCCGCATCTACCTGCCGCAGCGAGCGACGCTGAGCCGCAGCCTGGCTGAGGGTCGCCTCCCCTGGTGGGACCAGCATCTGGGCATCGGCTATCCCCTGCTGGCCGAGGGCGAGGTAGGCGCCCTGTATCCGCCCAACGTGCTGCTCTTTGGCCCCCTGCTGTGTTGGGGCGTCGTGCCCGACGTGGTGGATGGCGTTACCCTCTCTATCCTGCTGCACTATGCCTTGGCCGGCCTTGGCTTTTATCTCTGGGGGCGCGCGCTGCGGCTCAAGGCGTTGGCCTCGCTGCTGGGGGCTCTGGCCTTTGGCCTGGGCGGGTTCCTCATCGCCCACCTGAGCCACGTGAGCATCCTCAGCGTGGCGGCGTGGATGCCCTGGCTCTTTGCCCTCACCCAGCACATGCTGGACGCAGAGGCCACGCGCCACCGCCGCCGTCGGGCGAGCCTTGGCCTCGGCG
>SKLG01000042.1 GCA_007123335.1 Anaerolineae bacterium
CCTCCGGAAAGACGTCATAGCCCACGATCTTGTGGCCGGCCTTGAGCAGATGCCCCGCCATCGGCGTACCCATAATGCCGAGCCCGATAAATCCTATCGTCTTGCTCTCCATGTTCCTCCCTTTCTGTATCGTCTAGTATATCCGGTCCGACCCTTAGGCGGGCGGACCGTTGCTCGCCACAGGTGGACGGCGGCATTATAGGGCGTGGCGCCAGATTGTGTCAAGGCGACGTGACTTGAATTTGACAGGCATCCCCTCCCGCATATACTACAATAGTTGTATGATCATTTGATGATCTGCGGATCGCCGGGTTCAATCTCTATCCCTATCAGGAGACGTAACGTGGAGAGCGAAAAAAGACTGTCCTTCTTTGAGCAGTATCTGACGCTGTGGGTGTTTCTTTGCATCATCGCGGGGATCATCCTCGGCAGCGTGGCCCCACAGGTGGCCGAAACGTTGGATGGGATGGCCATCTATCACGTATCGATTCCCATTGCTATCTGTATGTTCTTTATGCTCTATCCCATCATGGTCAAGATCGACTTTTCGCAGGTGGTCAAGGTCGGCAAGAATCCCAAGCCGATTGCCTTGAGCGTCGTCATCGACTGGGTGATCAAGCCTGCTACCAAGTATGTGCTGGCCATCTTCTTCCTGAGCTTTGTGTTCCGGGGTCTTATCACCGGCACAGAGATTCTGAGCTCGGGGCAGGAGGTCGAATTGTGGCGCAGTTACACCGCGGGCCTCCTCTTGTTGAGCGTGGCTCCCTGCACCGCGATGGTGCTCATGTGGAACCATTTAGCTGAAGCCAGCATGGAGTTGACCCTTATCATTGTGGCTCTGA
The DNA here is from genome assembly GCA_007123335.1 of Anaerolineae bacterium. Lineage (GTDB taxonomy): Bacteria > Chloroflexota > Anaerolineae > UBA1429 > UBA1429 > SKLG01. The sequence continues at coordinate 843 of SKLG01000042.1, forward strand.
TGTCGCTGCTCATCCTGGTCCTGTTCGCCCCTGTGGCGACCCTGATGCTGGGCGGCATCGGCGTCGTGATTCCGTGGGAGACGATGCTCCTGTCGATGGCCATCTATGTGGCTTTGCCTCTGGTTACCGGATATTTCACCCGCAAGTGGATTTTTAAACACAAAGGCCGGGAATGGTTCGAGACTCGCTTCGTGCAGGCCCTGACCCCGGTCAGCATCGTGGCGCTGCTAACTACGCTGGTTCTGCTTTTCTCCTTCAAGGGGGAGGTCATTTTGCAGAACCCGCTTCACATCTTGATTCTCAGCATCGTGCTGAGCATTCAGACGTTGGGCATCTTTGCGCTGGCCTACTTTGGTTTCGCGAGGTGGTTCAAATTGTCCTATGAGCAGGCGGCGCCAATTGGCCTGATCGGAACCTCTAATCACTTTGAGGTCGCTTTCGCCACCTCGGTCATGCTCTTTGGCCTGGGATCGGGGGCTGCCCTGGCAGCCGTAGTGGGCGTGCTGATCGAAGTGCCTACGATGTTGCTGCTGGTGGAGATCTGTAAAAAGACCAAGCATCTCTTCCGACAGCAAGAGGCGACGGCGCCCCAGCGTACAGCGTTGGCGTCGGAGGCCGACGCATCGAACGGCTGAGAGGAAACGGTACAAGTATGGATTATCAGAAGCAAGAGACGATCACCCATTACGAGGATCATGCCGACAGGCTGGATAGGGACACTCTGGTGGCCATGCTCAAGGCATTGAGTGATCCCACCCGCCTGAGCATCTTTGACCTGCTCATGGAAGGGGTACAGTGCAATTGCGAGATCGCAGAGCGGCTCGATCTATCGTTGAGTCTGATCTCGCATCATATACGGGTCCTGCGGCAGGTGGGACTGGTGGAGGCAGAGCGAGACGCCAGCGATGCACGCTGGATCTATTACTCGGTGCATCGCGAGACTCTGGCCATCCTATCCACTGAGCTGGAGCGCCTGTTGGACGTGCGGCGGATTCAGCCACGCTTACCATCGTGCGGCCCTGATCGCTGCGCTCCAAAGGAATGATCCAACGCCTGCTATGCTCTGAAGCGGCACGCGTCGTTTGCGGTCCCCGCCTCTGGCAGCTAGAATGGCTGCGTAATCCGTATGGCAGAGGAAAGAGCATATCGGCGGCGAGCGATCGGACAGCGTGACAGAGTATATATACCGATACCGAGGGCTGCGTAGATCGGTCTTGGACGAGGAGCCCCTGCGGCTCACCCTGGTCAACGAACTGGATCTGCCCGAGATCGACAAAGTGACGGTGGAGCGCGAGTCTCTCGACGCCCGGCACAAGCCGCGCGTCGAGGCGGTGTACAACCTGCGCTTCACCGTCACCTCTCTTTCTCCCCGCCTGAAAGCGTTGTTGCGCGAGGGTCGAGTGCAGCCCTATGAGCCTCCTTCCATACCCCCGCCAGAGCCCGAGTTCACCCTGCCCGAGCGCCCCATCATCGTGGGCTGTGGGCCGGCCGGCCTCTTTGTCGGCCTCGACCTGGCCCGCAAAGGCTACCGCCCTATCCTCCTGGAGCGGGGGCAGCCCGTGGCGCAGCGGGCGCGCGATATTGAGGCTCTATGGTCGCGGGGCGATCTCGATCCCGAGTCCAACATGCAGTTCGGCGAGGGGGGCGCCGGCACCTTTTCCGACGGCAAGCTGAGCACCGGCAAGGCCTCGGCGCTGGATGACCAGATCATCGAGACGTTCATCGCCGCCGGCGCGCCGGAGACGATCCGCTATAGCCATCGCCCCCACATCGGCACCGACTATTTGCGCGGCGTGGTCACCCGTCTGCGCCGCGAGATCGAGGCGGCTGGCGGCGAGGTGCGCTTTGACGCCCGGCTGGAGGACGTGCATCTGCGTGGCTCGGCGATGGAGGCGATCACCGTCTCCGGCCAGCGAGAAGCGACGGAATGCCTCATCTTGGCCATCGGCCACAGCGCTCGCGATACGGCAGCGATGCTCCATCAGCGCGGTGTGGCCATGGAAACCAAGCCTTTCGCCATCGGCGCACGCATCGAGCATCCGGCGGCGCTCATCGACGAGGCGCAATACGGACGCGAGGTAGCCGCCGTCCTTCCGGCCGCCGATTACAAGCTGACTTATCGCCATCAGGGTACGGGGGATGCATCGCTGGCTGTCTATTCTTTTTGCATGTGCCCCGGTGGTCAAGTGGTCTGC
>SKLG01000110.1 GCA_007123335.1 Anaerolineae bacterium
CATCTGATCGTCGAGTCTTATGTTCGCCTTACAACCTCTACAAATCACAACATCGCGCAGCCGTGCCTGTTTGAGAAATATCGGATTGTAGAAGCTACACCTCGGACACTGGATTTCCACCTCTAGTTTATCGAAATTGATCATGTCACGACCACCAATCGCCCTGATGGGCCACGTGTTGAGTGGGGTCAGTATAGCATATACAGCGACGGTATCGCAATCTAACAGCTTTTCTGCTTTTCTGGCGATAGACCGAATCATTCGCACAGCCTTGTGCCCTACACTTACACCTGTGAGCGAAAAACGGTGCGTAGCACGCTCAGGAATGCCCATTGGAGGTTCTCTGAGTCCTGGGTACCATCAAAGCGGACATCTCTGTCAGGAGGAACTCCGAAAAAAGCGAGATGATGCCCGTATCCGTCTTAGCGCAATCCCCCGAATTAATGTATCGAAAGCTGGACGACGAACCGCCCCTATCCTATAATCGAGTGACAGATGAAACCGCAAGCACAGAACACGCAAACAGAGCACACGCCGCCCGCCCTCTCCCCCTACCGCCTCGTCGCCGCCGAGCTGTTGCGCCGGCTGGCCGACGGGCCGGTGCTGGAGCGGGCGCTTGCCGCCTGCGCGCCCGGCATGGCCGAGGCGCTGGAGCGCACCGCCCGGCCCGAGGAGGCGCTGGACTTTCTCCTGCGCCTGGCCGAGCGACTGGGCGGCGGCGAGGCGCTGGTGGGTGCGCTGGCCGACCACCCGCGCCTGGGCGAGGTGCTCGTCGTCCTCTCAGCGGGGAGCCGCTTCCTCGGCGACATTCTGCTGCGCGATCCCGAGCTGCTGCCGCGCTTGCACGACGTGTCCGCCCTCGCCCAATCGCTCACGCCGGCCATGCTGCGCCAGGAGATCGACGCCCTCCTCGACGGGAGCGCCGGGGGCAACACGCTGGACGCCTTGCGCCGTTTCCAGCGCTGGCACCTGCTGCGCATCGGCGTCTGCGACCTCATCGGCGTGCTGGACCTGTCCACGGTGACTGGCCAGCTCTCGGCGCTGGCCGACAGCCTGATCCAGGCCTGTCTGGAGCTGGCGACGCGGGACATCGGCCAGGGGGGCGATCCCGGCGACCTGGCCGTCATCGCCCTGGGCAAGCTGGGCGGCGGCGAGCTGAACTATAGCTCTGACATTGACCTGGTGCTCATCGCCCGCGACGGATGTGGTCCCCGCCAGGAACGCCTGGGCGCCGCCCTCATCGACGGCCTCAGCCGCGTCACCGGCCAGGGCTTTTTATACCGGGTGGATATGCGCCTGCGCCCCTGGGGCCGCGTGGGGCCGCTGGTGTCGACCCTCTCGGGCTATTTGGCCTATTTCCAGCGCGAGGCGCGCTTGTGGGAGAAGCAGGCGCTGCTCAAGGCCCGCCCCGTGGCCGGCGATCTCGCGCTGGGCCGCGAGGCGCTGCGTCGGGTGCGGCCGCTGATCGTCGCGCTGCGCCCCGAGGACGTCCGCCGCGACGTGGTGGCGATGAAACAGCGCATCGAGCGCGAGCACACCGGCTCGGGCGGGATGAAGGAGGGCGGCGTCAACGTCAAGCATGGCGTGGGCTCGATCCGCGATGTCGAGTTTGTCACCCAATACCTGCAACTGCGCCACGGCGGAGAGCGGAACGGCGATCTGCTCCAGCACAACACGCTGCGGGCGCTGGCGGCGCTGGCCGAGCATGGCATGCTCCCGGAGCGCGACTATCGCATCCTGGCCGAGGGCTATATCTTCCTGCGGCCCCTGGAGCACTATGTGCAGATCATGCAGAACCGCCAGACCCACGCCCTGCCCGAGGACCCCGACGCGCTGGACGCGCTGGCGCGCCGCCTGGGTTTTGGGCGGGGGCGCGACGTCGGCGCCGGGGCCGAGCTGCTGGCCCGCCACCGTCAGCACAGCGCCGCCATTCGCAGCGTCTATCGACGATACCTGGAACAGGATGGAGACGACATGGATGCCCAAGCCTCGCCGCTCAAGCCGAGCATCGCCCGCCACATGGCGCGGATGGCGCCCTCTTATGCCGAGGTATTCACGCCAGAGGAGATTCGCCGTCACGCGGCGCTGGCCGAGTCGCTGAGCAACGAGGTCCTGGTGCGCGTCGAGGCCGCCGGCCCGATGGACGATGACGCCTGGCGGGTGACCATCGTGGGCTGGGACTATGTCGGGGAGCTGTCGCTGATCTGCGGCCTGTTGTTCGTCTATGGGCTGGATATCGTCGATGGCCACGTCTTTACCTACGAGCCGCAAGCCGAAAGCGCCGAACCGTCGCCCCAGCGCGTGCGGCGGCGTCCCCGGCGCGCGGCGCAGTTGCAGCCTCGCGCTGCGTCGGACACGTCGGGCGCGCGGCCCAAGATCGTCGACGTGTTCACCGTGCGCCCCACCGGCGATCCGCTCACCGCCGAGGTGTGGGAGGTCTATCAGCAGGACCTCGAGGCGCTGCTGCGGCGCATGGAGGCGGGGGACGTGCCGGGGGCGCAGGGCGCGCTGGTGCGGCGGGTCGCGGCGGTGCTGGGCACGGCCTCGGTGACCAAGGCGCTGCCGCCCATCGCCATCACTTTCGACAGCGAGACGGCGGCGCCCTACACCATCCTCGACATTCAGGCGCGGGACACGCCGGGGTTCCTCTACGAGTTCACCAACGCCCTGGCCCTCCACCGGCTGCACATCTCGCGGGTCGAGGTGGATTCGCTGGGCGACCGCGTCTATGACCGCTTTTACCTGACCGATCTCGGCGCCCAGCGCCAGGTGCGCGAGCGCGAGCTGCGGGCCACGGTGGCGCTGGTCAAGCACTTTGTCCACCTGCTGCCCCTCTCGTCGAACCCCGAGGCAGCGCTGCTTCACTTTCGCGAGTTCCTGGCGCGTCTCTTGACCCGCCCCGACTGGCCCGACGAGCTCACCTCTTTGGAGAACCCCCAGGTGCTCGAGGCGCTGGCCCGCCTGCTGGGCGTCAGCGAGTTCCTGTGGGACGATTTCCTGCGCATGCAGCACGACAACCTCTTTCCCGTCCTCCGCG
>SKLG01000278.1 GCA_007123335.1 Anaerolineae bacterium
AACATGCGCTCAGACCTCTTTGACCACGTCAACCCGATGCGCACCTTTGCCCTCAACGATGAGCAGGGATTGGTGATGTGCAGCTACCCCCACGGCGAACGCCCCAAGCGCCCGGTCCCCTATTTCGCCGAGCTCATGACCGGGTTCGAGTACGCCGCCGCCGTGCACATGCTCTACGAGGGGATGGAGGAGGAAGGGGTGCGCGTCATCGACGCCATCCGTGGCCGCTATGATGGACGCAATCGCAACCCCTTTGACGAGGCCGAGTGCGGTCATCACTATGCCCGGGCCATGGCCTCGTGGGCGGCGGTGCTGGCGCTCACCGGGTTTCACTACTCGGCGGTGGATGGCACCATCACCTTCACCGATCGTCCCGGCCAGCACTTTTGGTCCACCGGCTATGGATGGGGTACTTGCAACATCACGGCAGAGGGTGGGGCGCGGCATGTGACCCTGTCGGTGCTGGGCGGCGTCCTGCGCCTGCATCGCGTGCGCCTGGGCGACGGCATCGAGGGCCGCCTTCCTGCTCCCCGCGAGTATGCCTCCGGAGAGGTGGTCGAGATGGACATGGAGGCCGATACAGGCCAGTAACGCCATTCGATAATTGCTATTCATCCGATAGCTCAAATCCAAAGGAGAAAACGTTATGTCCAATTCCGGAACTCAAGAGCCCATGATCTGGGGCGTATTGCTCCACCTGAGCTACAACATGTGGGCAGACCGCGATGCCCCCGATTGGCACGAGCACGTCAGCTACCGGCCCTATCTGCGCTTTGATGAGAACCTGTGGGATGACCTGCTGCACCAGATCGCCAATGCCGGCGGCAACATGATCGTCATCGACCTGGGCGACGGCGTCGCCTACGAGAGCCATCCCGAGATCGCCGTAGAGGGCGCCTGGTCGCCGAGCAAGCTGCGCGATGAGCTGGCCAAGGTTCGCGATCTGGGCCTGGAGCCGATCCCCAAGCTCAACTTTTCGGCCAGCCACGACGCCTGGTTGGGCCCCTACTCGCGCTGCGTCTCCACCGACGGCTATTATGCCGTGTGCCGCGACCTCATCGCCGAGACGGTCGAGCTGTTCGATGGGCCGCGCTTTTTCCATCTAGGCATGGATGAGGAGACGGCGGAGCATCAGCGCCATTATGAGTATGTCGTCATTCGCCAACACGATCTGTGGTGGCGCGATCTCTTCTTTTATGTCGACGAGGTCGAGCGCGCGGGCTCCCAGGCGTGGATGTGGTCCGACTATGTCTGGCATCATCCCGATCTCTTCTATGAGCGCATGCCCACCACGATCCTGCAGAGCAACTGGCACTATCGCGCTGACTTTGACCTCAGCACCGAGCGCGTGCAGGCCTTTCTCGGGCTGGACAAACATGGCTGCGACCAGGTGCCCACGGGCAGCAACTGGGTAGTCAAGGAGAACCTGCCCGATATGGTGCGCTTTTGCGCCCAGCATATCGCGCCGGAGCGGCTCAAGGGCTATTTGCAGACGGTATGGAAGCCGACGCTGGAATCGTGTCGCGACCGCCACGAGGAGGCCATTGCTGCCCTACGCCAGGCACGGGAGGTGCATGAGGAACTGCACCGTTGATCAGCGCCAAGCGGAATGGAACGCTTGCACAACAACTCTCGATCATGACGATGCAAGTACACACGATTTGTGAACGGGTACGAGCTCGTATGAGAAAGGAGTATGAGACATGGCACTGTGGAAGGCAGTAGGTGACGCGAATATGCTCGACGAGGGCGCCATGACCGGCGTAGAGATCGCCGATCAGAAGGCGTTGCTCGTGCGCATCAAGGGCGAGTATCGCGCCTATCGGGCCAAATGCCCGCACATGGGCTCTGATCTGTCCAAAGGCAAGCTGGAGGATGGGGTCATCGTCTGTTCCTGGCATGGTTCGCGGTTTGATGCCCTCACCGGCAAGGAACAGGAATGGGCGCCCGATTTGCCCGGGATTGTGGTATCGCTGAGCAAGATCGTCAAATCGCCAAAAGACCTGACAAGCTATCCGGTCAAGGTCGAGGATGGCCAGGTCTGGATCGACACCGAAGTGATGAAGGAAAAGTCATGAACCCAAGAGAACGCGTGTTGCGCGCCGTCGAGATGACCGGGCCCGATCGCGTGCCCATCACCCACGCCACATTGCCCGGCGCAGAGTTTCGCTTTGGCGAGGCGCTGGGGGCGCTGTATTGCCGCTACCCTTCCGATGTGGTAAACGTCGGCGCGGCCACTCACGGCGAGTTTGGTCCGCAGATCGGCGTGCCCAGCCGCGACACCTGGGGCTCCGAGTGGGTGCGTTACACCGACGAGCACAAGGGCCAGGTGGTGGGGCATCCGCTGGAGGACTGGGCTGCGCTGGATACCTTTGAGCCGCCCGACACGTCGAGCGACGCGATCATGGCCGAGGTGGCGCGCAACATCGCGGGCGCCGAGGGCTGGTATACCCAGGCCGACGGCGACATTCTCTGGCAGCGCATGTTCTATCTGCGCGGCTATGGGCAGATCCTGGAGGACCTTTTGCTGGAGCCGGAGCGCTGCACCGAGCTGCGCGACATGATCCTTGGGGTCATGCGCCGGCGGGTCGAGAAACTGTGCCAGCTCAGCGACCTGGATAGCATCGGCTTTCGCGACGATTGGGGCACCCAAGAGGCGCTGATGATCAACCCCAAGCTGTGGCGCAGCTTTTTCAAACCTGCCTACGCCGAGCTATTCGGCATGACCAGGGAGGCCGGCAAGCACGTCTGGTTCCACAGCGACGGCGTCATCGACAGCATCATCCCTGATCTGATCGAGATCGGCGTGCAGGTGCTCAACCCGCAGGTGGACGTGATGGGCAAGGAGCGGGTGGCCGAGCTATGCGGTGAGATCATCTGCATCCAGGGCGATATCGATCGCCAGTTCGCCCTGCCCCACGGCACGCCGGAGGATGTGCGCCGCGAGGTGCGCGCCGATATCGACGCCTTTGGTCGCCACAACGGCGGCTATATCGGGCGCGGCGAGGCGGCGGGCGACACGCCGCTGGAGAACCTGGAGGCCATGTTCGAGGAGATAGTGCGCTACGGCACCTATCCCATCGGCGGATGATGGCGGCGCATCCTGCGCCTGAATCGCCGAAAACGCAGCAGCCCAGATCATCGGTATAACGTCTCATAGCCCTTGGTCTTGCTCAGCCTGAACAGGGCCGCAAAGCGCCTGGCCGAGGCGTGCTCGCGCAATCCTCGGCCACGAACGCGCCACACGCGAAGCAGCTCCCGCTCGAGCTTCAAGGGGTATGAAAAAGACACGCCGGACGATGCGCTCCAACCCGCTTCAAACGTGATCGATCGGAGGAACAGGATCACTGGTTGTGTGAGGCTGTGGCTCAGGTTAATGTCCACTAGCGTGATGATGCGGCCCTCCTGAACCAGGTCCTCCAACTGAAGACTATTTGTTTCCGGCGAGACAGAGGCCGTGCTGAACAGAGATGTAGATGACGCCACGCGAGCCGCCAGAATCTCGCGCTCCAGATCGTCAATGGCGGCGCATCCTGCGCCTGAATCGCCGTCCACTTGCTCATGGTAGCGCTCAAAGGCGTTTTTGCCCTTGTAGCGGCACTCGTGAAGCGTATAGTCCATGAGCACGGTCATATCTTCTTCGCTATCGAACATCAGCACGCCCTCTGGGCTCATAATCCCCAGCTCTCGACCAGCACGATCGATGGCGTTGCGATCCATGGAGGCTTCCATCACCTTTTCGACCAGCGCTTTCGAAGCCTCCCGGTATCGCGTATAGGTCTCTTCATCCGGAACCCCCGATGGCGTCTCGGAGGTGTGTGGCAGAAGATCCCTGAGCATTCTTGGTCTCCTTTCTGACACGGATTCTCAGGGCATACCATATCCGTATCGCTACCGCCACTCTGTACACCAATCGCCAGATTTCAGATGGCTGCGAATCAGCCAGTCGCGCAACACCCCAAGCAGCTCCTCGCGCTTGTCGCGGTGGGCCGGGCTGAACCACAGGTTGTCGTGCTCGTCGGGATCGGCGCTCAGGTCGTACAACTCGCCATCCTCGTTGTCCAAATAGTGCACCAGCTTCCAATCGCGGTTGCGCACCATGGTCATCATCCCGGTGCCGTATAGGATACCGGTAAGGGCGTCGGCGCCGGCCTGCTCGGCAAAGACGAACTCGCGCCCCGGCGCGTCCTCGCCCTGCAAAAAGGGCGTGAGCGACTCGGTCTCCCACGACGCCGGCGTCGGCAGGCCGGCCAATTCCATGATCACCGGGGCGATGTCGAATTGTTGCACCAGCGCGTCGACCTGCCGCCCGCCCTCAAATCGCCCCGGCGCCCAGACGATGAGCGGCGTGCGCGTGATAATGTCGTACATCGACCACTTCTGGCTCAGGCCGTGGTCGCTCAGGTCGTCGCCATGATCCGAGGTAAAGATGACCACGGCGTTCTCCAGATAGCCGCCGTCCTCCAACGCCTGAAGGATCTCGCCGATCTTTTCATCGATCATGGTCATGTTGGCCAAATAGTAGGCCCGCTGCCGGTGGAGCTGCTCCCGCGTGGGCGTCGTCGAATAGGCGATGGAATCGTGATCCACCTCGGCGTCGTGCTCGCGGTGCATCTGCTGCACTTTGGGCAGCTTGGTGAGCTGCTCCTCGGTCACATTGGGCAGAGGCAACTCTTTCTCCAGGTAGGGCTCGGCGTAGCGTGGAATGGGATCGTAGGGCGGATGCGGCCCAGGGAAGCCGATCTGCAGAAAGAGGGGCTCCATCTTGGGCTTGTTCTGAATCCACCAGGTGACCAGATCGCCGACGAACACGTCGGGATGGGTCTTTTCCGGCAGCTCCCACTCAAAGGCGCCCAGGCGCTCATTATAGTCGCCACGTAGGCGGTACAACTCACGCTGCTGCTTGATCAAGCCCTGGGCCTGTAAGGCCATGTCCCAACGGTCGAAAAAGTAGCGCCCCTCGAGATAGCGGTCCTTGTTCTCGACGACGAAACGCTCATGAAAGCCGCAAGGCGTCTCGTAGGGAAAGGTGTGCATCTTGCCAATATTGACGCAGTGATAGCCCGACGCCGCCAGATCCTCGACCCAGGAATGGCGCCAGATATCGGCGTTCTTGTGGATGCCGGTGGTGTGCGGGTAATAGCCCTTGAACAGGCTGGCCCGCGCCGGCGCGCAAGAGGCCGAGGTGATAAAGCTGTGGGTAAAGGTCGTACCCTCATGCACCAGCCGATCCAGGTTGGGCGTGTCCACATAGGGAAAGCCCAGGGCGGCGATAGTGTCGTACCGCTGCTGGTCGGTGATGATAAAGATGATATTAGGCCGCTCGTCGACTGACTGCGTCATGCCTCTCTCCTTTTCTACCCGCTGATCATCGCCCTTGGTTGGGGGGCGCGGGTCTCCGACCCGCCAATCATCGTGCTTACTGGGGTGCGGGTCTCCGACCCGCTAGTCCTAGAGAACAGGCCCCATGGATGCGATCTGCCCGTCCTTGATCACCCCTTCCGGCGTCAACAACTGCGACGCGCACTCGACCTGCCGGGCGCAATCCACCAGGTCAAACTCACCCTCGCGCAGGGCCAGCAACGTCACATCAGCAATAGCGCCAGGGCTCAACGTGCCGATGACACCCTCCATCCTTAACACGCGGGCCGGCGCGACAGTGCAACGCTCCACCACCTCATCCAGCGTCATCCCCAGGTGCAGGAATTTGCTCATCGTCGTGGGCAGGTCGAACACCGGCCCGGCGATGCTGGTGGTGTGTAGATCGCTGGAGATGATATCGGGCAGGAGCCCTTGCTCCAGGGCGCCCCGAGCCACCGCAAAGGTACAGCTGCCACCGCCATGGCCGACATCAAAGAGGATACCCCGCTCGCGGGCGGCGCGGACCTCACGGCGGAGCTGGCCGGTGTCATCGTCGAGGATGCCGCCGGGGTGACCGTGATAGCAGTGGGTGATAATGTCACCCGGCGCCAGCAGATCCAAGATCTCGGATAGGCTAGCCTTCATGCGCACATCGCGACCGATATGCACCATCAACGGCTTGTTCGCCGCGCGAGCGATCTCGACGGCAGCGGTCAACGGCTCGATACAGCACAGGGGACCCACACGATCCATGCGCGCCTTGAACCCGACGATCTCGGGCGCAGCGCCGACGCGCACGGCCACGTCGCGGTTGATAAAGCGCATGTCCTCCAGCTCGCCCACCTCGTCGCCGATCATCCCCATCCAGGCCACGTTCAGAAAGGCCAGGATGCGCGTCTGGGCGCGATCGATGATATAGCGCTTGAGGCTGGGATAAGTATAGGCGCCTGCGGAGCCGGCCTCGGCAACGGTGGTGACGCCGCGGGCCAGGCAGCTCAGATCGGCGTCGACGCCATAATGGGAAACGCCCCAGTGCAGGTGCACGTGCATATCGATGAGCCCGGGGACGACGATCAGCCCCCTGGCGTCGATGACGCGGCGGGCCGGTAGGGCGGAGAGATCGGCGGCCACCTCGGCGACCTTGCCGCCGCGCAGGGCGATATCCCGGTGGGCGTGCAGGCCTTGAGAGGGGTCGACGACGAGGCCGTTCTTGATGAGCAGATCCATGGTCCCAATGTCAGACATGATGCCTCCGAAAGATGAGTTACTGCCATGGTACACGGCAGCCTTTTGAGGCGCAAATCCTGAGCATGCTCAAAAAACGGCCTGCTGGTCTTGCGTTCATTGACAGAAAGCACAAGCGACGGCATAATCTGGATCATCGTTGAGATCATCGTTTACTCAGAGAGCATCAATTTGGCTTCCTACCGACGTTCGGCCCGATCCCGATATTGGGTTCTCTTCTGGCTGCTCATCATCCTGCTGCTGGCCTTGTCAGTGACCCTGGGCAGCATGCTGTATGCCTATAGCACAGCCCGGAGGAATCACACCCTCGAATATCATGAGCGCCTGATCCCCAACACCGACGTGAACCCTTACGGCGCCAACTTTTTCCTGGCCCGCGAGGTCGAGCCCTGGAAGCTGGACAAGACGCTACAGATGGCCTCCGATGCCGGCATCGGCTGGGTCAAGCAGCATTTCACCTGGGAGACGGTGGAGCCGCTGCGCAAGGGCGAGTTCCTCGAGCCGGCGACCAACCGCGATAGCTGGATCAAGTTCGATCGCATCGTGGACGCCTGTGAACGCTATGGCTTGCAGATCGTCGCTCGACTGGACCGCCCCCCCGACTGGACGCGCCAGGACAACCAGTATAAGGAGCGGCCACCTGACGATTTCAACGACTATGGCGACTTTGTCTACGAGTTCGTCAAGCGCTACAAGGGACGCATCCGCTACATCCAGATCTGGAACGAGCCGAATGTCTTTCCCGAATGGGGCAACCAGCCGGTGGACCCGGTCGCTTATGTAGAGCTGCTCAAGATCGCCTATCGTCGGGCCAAGGAGGCGGACCCCAACGTCCATGTGCTCTCGGCGCCGCTGGCCATCACCCTCGGTCAGGCCCATCCAGAGCCGGGCAAATGGATCTCGATGAACGATCTCCAATATCTGGAAGAGATGTACGAGGCCGGCGCCCGCGACTATTTCGACATCTATTCCGTCAACGCCTTTGGCATGAGCCTTCCCCCCGAGGATGAACCCGATCCCGATGTGCTCAACTTTCAGCGGGTGCTGCTCCATCGACAGATCATGGAGCGCTATGGCGACACGGACAAGCCGGTGTGGTTCAACGAGTATGGCTGGAACGCGGCGCCGGCTGACTTTACGGCCGACAGGCTCATCTGGGGCCAGGTGAGCGAGAGACAGCAGGCCGAATATACGGTTCGCGGCATCCAGATGGCGCGAGAGGAGTGGCCCTGGGCCGGTGTGTTCATGATCTGGTATTTTCGACAGGTGGGTAACATCCCGGCGGATCGAGCGGACTATTACTTTCGCATGGTCGACCCCGATTTTGTCCCACGGCAAGTATATCTGGCCGTGCAGGAGATCGCCCGACACCAGGGCATCGCCGGGCCGGGATTGTACCAGGAAACCCATCCGGCGATAATGATCCATGGCGAGTGGCAACACGTCATCGACCACGACGCTCTAGGCGGCGCATTCCTGCGCTCAGATCGCCCCGGCGATAGCATCACCTTTGCCTTTGAGGGCAGAAGCGTCGACCTGATCACCCGGCAGGGGCCCGATGCCGGCCGCTTGTGGGTGAGTCTGGATGGCCGCAACGTGCCCGGATTGCCCACCGATGCCTCGGGCCGTTCATACGTGGACCTGGCCAGCGAGACGCTCCGCGACCAGGTCCACGTATCCTTGGTGCGCAACAGCTCGTCGAACAAGCACACCCTGCAACTGATGGTGGCTGAATCGCCCTCCGGCGAGTGCATCATCGATGCCCTTGAGGTGCTGGGACAAGAGCCCCCGACCTTCCCCTGGCTGCCGATTACTGCCAGCGCGGCGGCGCTGCTGCTCGACGGCGCTCTCCTCTGGCGCACCGCGCACCGTCTGCGTTTTGCGCTGCGCTCACCCGTCTAGCCAGAGACGTCATAGTATTCGGGCTCGGGCAGCGGCACGGGCCGGGCGTCCTCGGTTTGGATCGACCAATCAGCCAGGCGCAACTGCATCTCGGCCAACACCTCGGCGTGGGCCGATTCCCCGACGACATTGTGCAGCTCCCAGGGGTCGTTCTCCAGGTCATAGAGCTCGTCCCTGTCGCCCATGGGATCATGGACATATTTCCAGCGGGCGGTGCGCGCCATCTTGCGCCGCCCCTCAGCCTCGCGCCAGCGCAGCGAGCGCATCAGCGCCTGACGGCCAAAGGGTTGGTCAAGCTGACGCAGGTCGTCCAGGGTAAAAGCGGGGCCGCCGGCGCCATACTCGGAAAAGGTGGCATCGCGCGGAGCGGCATCGGTGACGGTGGGCAGCGGCTGGCCATGCATGGTGCGGGGCACGTCATAGCCTTGGAGCTGCAACAAGGTGGGGGCCACATCCACCAGATTGACCATGCTCTCGTCCACCTGCCCCTGAGGGACATGCCCCGGCCAAGAGACGATCATCGGGATGCGCGTCAGGGCATCATAGAACACGCCGCCCTTGCAGGTCATGCCATGCTCGCCGGAGAAATCGCCGTGGTCGGCGGTAAAGACGACGATGGTGTTCTCGCGCAGACCCAGCTCCTCCAGCGCGTCGAGGATCTGCCCCACCCCGTCGTCGAGAAAGTGGACCATGCCATAGTAGGCGGCCAACACGCCATAGATATCCTCGGTGGGGTCATCCTCCATACCCAGGATGTTGTAGAGCACCTTGTTGCGCTCCGGGACCTCATCGCCGCGAAACTCGTCCTCGCGCCAGGGCGGGAGCTGGATGACGTCGGGGGGAAAGCGCTCGGCATAGCGGCGTGGAGCCTCGTAGGGCTCGTGGGGATCGGGGATCGAGACCCATAGAGCAAAGGGGTCTTGGCCAAAGCGACGCAGGAACTCGACCGTCTGCCCAGCGATGAGGCCGGTGGAATAGTTCTCAAGCGGGAAATCGGTGTGGGCGTAGGAAAAGCGCGGGCTGATGCGCGGCATATTGCGGCGCACGCTGTGGGCCTCCATGATCTCGTCGATGGGACGCACCCAATCCATCCCGCGAGTGGCCGGATCGATGGGCAAGCCGCCGTGGCTCGTCTCGCACCACACATCAAAGAGAGCCACGTCCTCGGCGCGATCAAAGCAGTGGTTCTTGCCGATCAGGCCGCAGCGATAGCCATCCTCGTGCCACAAGCGATAGGTGTGGTTGGCGCCCTCGGGCATCCAGGTCTCGTTGCGGCGAGCGCCGGTGGAGTGAGGCCACTGGCCGGTCCACAGCGAAACCCGCGCCGGGACGCAGAGCGGATGGGGGGTAAAAGCATGGTGAAAGAGCACGCCCTCCCCGGCCAGGCGCGCCAGCGACGGCGTCTCGCAAAAAGGGTTGCCATAGAGATGGCTGGCCGTGGCCTTCATCTGGTCCGATAGAATAACGAGGATATTGGGCCGTTCCATAGACGCTTGCTCCCTTGTATGATAGGTGATCAGCCGGGCAGCACGATGGATGGTGCACGATGCGCCGCCCGGCACCGATCATAAAGGGTCGCGAGTTATCCCGCAAGCGCCTGGGAGCAATCAGCCGCCCAGATCACAGCTATTGACTGTAGCTGATGCGATAGTCCACCGACTGCCCGTGCACATAGTTGTAAACCTGGATGAGATATTGCTCGCCCGCCCTGGGGATGAACTGCGCTGCGCGCAGCCCCACCGTGGCGCTACGCGTGCCCCTGGCCACTGCACCATGAGGTCCATAGACGGTAAAGCCCACTGCGTCCCCGGCCCCTGGATACTCGGGCGCGACGTGCAGCGTAATCTGCACCGCGTCTTGAGCCCTGGTTGACAGCGTAAAGAAGCGAAACGCGCCGGCGCGATCGCCGACGAGTGTGCCCGTTAGCGTCTCATCCACCGGAAGGATAAAAGGATCCTCTGACGTGCCCGACCCGCTGAGGCGAACGGCCGGGGTGGGAGAAACTGGCTGTGGCGTAGGCTGTGCAACGGGTCGCGGCGTAGGCGTGACCTCCGGCAAGCCGCTCACCGATATGCGATATTGCGCCCCCGTCCGCCAATCATAGTTGTGGACGACGATCAACGCCGTAACCGCCAGCGGGTCCCTGATCACCAGCTCCTGGGTACCGGCCTCCTGGACCGGGGTGCTCTCGCCCAACAAAAAGCCATTCACCCCATAGACCTTGAAGCCAAATGCCGTCTGGTACATGGCCTCACCGGGAATAAAGGTCACCCGAACCGACACCGGCGTCTCGCTGCCGGGATACTCTACCTCATAGTAGGCAAAGTTTCCGGCCCTGTTGCCCGGCAGGTACCCGCTGCTTGTGGTGGTATTGTCGAGCATCACCGCATCTTGAGGCGTGCTCCCTTGCGCCGACGCGACGCCGGCCCAGGCCAGCATCAACATCACCGTCACCACTATCAACCGTACTGTGCGCTCTAGCATGGCGAACCTCCTTGTACACCATCATAGGTAGCGCCGACAGCCTCGTTGCACAGGCTCTGAGGCTGACAAGGCGTCAAAATAACTGCTCATATTATAGCAGAAAATGCACGACAAGTACAGAATCAAATAGTGTCAATCCCATCATGGCAGTACCATTCTCTCACGCGTGCGTTTGTCCATCGCGTATCGGCCTGCTATCATGGTCACCAGAAGGATGCATCGTGCATGGAGGTTACCCATGTCTCAAGAACGTGTCGCCATCACCAAGGTACAAGAACAGCGGCTTGACGAGGCGCTGGCGCAGGCCCTCGATCTCATCGGCGGGCTGGAGCCCATCGTTC
>SKLG01000046.1 GCA_007123335.1 Anaerolineae bacterium
CGGTGACTATTTTCTCCCTGCCGTCGGCGTCGGCCACGACGCGGGTGCCGGCGTGAAAGACCATGGTGTTGGGCAGCTCGGCGACACGATCCAGGCCGGTGATCTCGAACCCGCGCTCATAGCTGTCCGGATAGCCGCCGGAGGCCATGACCACGCAGGCGCACGACTGGCCGGTCCATTGCAGCTCAATCTGGTCGAGGCAGCCCTCGACGCAGGCGTCGAGCACGGCGTGGAGATCGGTCTCTAACAGGGGCAGGATGGCCTGGGCCTCGGGGTCGCCAAAGCGGCAGTTGAACTCGAGGACGTGAATGTCGGGGTCGGGGTCGTCCGAGACCATCAACCCGGCATAGAGGACGCCCACGTAGGGGCTGCCCGCCGCCGCCAACCCGTCCACCGTGGGTTGCAGGATCTCGGCGACGACGCGCTCCAGCGTGGCCTCGTCGAGGAGGGGCGCCGGCGCGTAGCAGCCCATCCCGCCGGTGTTGGGGCCGCGGTCGCCGTCATAGGCCGCCTTGTGGTCCTGGGCGAGGATCATCGGCGTCACGGTGTGGCCATCGCAAAAGGCCAGCACGGTGACCTCCTGACCGCTGAGGTGCTCCTCGATGACCACCACATCGCCGGCGGCGCCAAAGGCGCGCTCCTTCATGATCTTGTCCAGCGCCTCGAGGGCCTCGGCGTCGGTCTGACAGCCGATGGCGCCCTTGCCCGCCGCCAGCCCGCTGGCCTTGATCCAGATCGGCGCCGAGTGGGATTCGAGAAAGCTGCGCGCCTGATCATAGTCGTCGAAAAGGCCATACTCGGCGGTGGGGATGCCGTGGGCGCGCATGAAATCCTTGCTGAACGCCTTGGAGGACTCGATGCGCGCAGCGGCGGCGGTGGGGCCAAAGACCCGCAGCCCCCGCTCTTGAAAGGCGTCGGCCAGCCCCAGGGCCAGCGGCACCTCCGGCCCCACCACGGTGAGGTCGATGAGCTGCGTTTCGGCATAGTCGGCCAGGGCGTTTATATCATCGACGGGGATGGGCACCGACCTCGCCAGATCGCCGGTGCCGCCGTTGCCCGGGGCGATGTGCAGCTCGTCGACGCCGTGGGAGCGATGGATGGCCCAGGCCAACGCATGCTCTCGACCGCCCGATCCGATGATCAATATCCTGGCCACGTTTACCCTCCTACCACCTCGCACATGCCTTCACACTCGCGGATAAAGCCTCCCGCCCGTTCCTCAAAGGGATACTCGCCGGAGAAGCAGGCCACGCAAAAGCGGCTCATCGGCCGCTGTACGGCGCGCAGCATCCCCTGCATGCTCAGATAGCCCAACGAGTCGGCGCCGATCTGCTCGCAGACCTCCTGCACCGACAGGCGGTGGGCGATCAGCTCGTCGTAGGTGGCCATGTCCACGCCCATAAAGCAGGGGTGCTTGATGGGCGGCGAGGAGATGCGCAGGTGCACCTCGCGAGCGCCGGCGCGGCGCAGCAGCTCGACGATGGGCCGACTGGTGTTACCGCGGACGATCGAGTCATCGACCACCACCACCCGCTTGCCCTCTAGCGTCTGGGAGAGGGGATTGAACTTTAAGGCGATGCCTGCCTGACGCAGGCGGTCGTCGGGCTGGATAAAGGTGCGCCCGATGTAGCGGTTCTTGATCAGCCCCTCGCCATAGGGGATGTCGGCCTCCAGGGCAAAGCCGATGGCCGCCGGCGTCGCCGAATCGGGCACGGCCATCACCAGATCGGCCTCCACCGGATGCTCGCGGGCCAGCTCGCGGCCGAGCGACTGGCGCACCTCGTGGATGAGCTGACCGTCGATGTGGCTATCGGGGCGGGCGAAATAGATGTACTCAAAGATGCACAGGTTCGACTTTTCCGGGTCGGCGCCGGGGATCTCGCGCACGCCCTGGTCGTCGATCTCGACGATCACCCCTGGCTCGATCTCGCGGATCTCGGTGGCGCCCACGGTCTGCAGGGCGCAGCTCTCCGAGGCCACCGCCCAGCCATTCTCCAGCCGCCCGATGCTCAGCGGGCGAAAGCCCCACGGGTCGCGCACGGCATAGAGGGCGTTGCGGGTCAGGATGGTCAGCGAGTAGGCCCCCAGCGCCTTGCTCATGAGGTGGCGGATGCGCTCTGGCCAGGCGTCGCCGGGAGCGCCGGCCAGCATCTGGATCATGATCTCGGTGTCGCAGTAGGAGGCCAGCCCCACGCCGTGGGCGAACAGCCCCTGACGCAGCTCCTCGGTGTTGACCAGATTGCCGTTGTGGGCCACGCCGATGGGGCCGAGGGCCGATTCGAGCAGAAAGGGTTGGGCGCTGATGGCACGCGACGAGTCCGCCGTCGAGTAGCGCACATGGCCGATGGCGATGTGCCCCTGCAACGGCGCCAGGTTATCCTCGTCGAATACCTGTGAGACGAGGCCCATCTTTTTGTGGAGCGTGGCGCGCAGCCCGTCCGAGACGGCGATGCCGGCGCTCTCTTGCCCGCGATGTTGCAGGGCATAGAGCCCAAAGAAGGTCACGCGAGCGACGTCCGTCCCCGGGGCATAGATGCCAAAGACGCCACAGGCCTCGCTCTGTTTATCGATACATTGGGTTTGGATGCCCATCTTGTCCTTTCTGCTCTCCCTACCCCCTCCCGAAGGTCTCTCCGAAAAGCCCTGCTGGAGACCTTCGGGAGGGGGTCGCTATCAGTTCAGGCTCTTATAATTATCCACAAGCTGTTGGACTATTTCATTATGGTTATGGTAGGCCACGATACACTGGGCCAGGGCGCTATCGGCGATGGCCAGGATCTTGCATGCCGCCAGCGCGGCGGTCTCGATCTAGGACGATCATCGGCGCCACGCCGCAAACCGATTACTCTTCGACGAACTGGTCGGTCATCTCGGCGACGGTGGCATACTTGTTCAACAGGTTGCGCAGCCCCTCGTCGGTGATCTCGGGCATGTCGCGGTAGATCTGCTTGTCCAGCATGCGGTTCTTGTCGCCGCCGGGCCACAGGCGCCACGAGTCGTTGTCGATGACGTCGGCCACCAGCAG
>SKLG01000334.1 GCA_007123335.1 Anaerolineae bacterium
GCGCGTCGGCCAGGTGGTCACCTTCCTGGACGTCCACGAGACCTGCGGCCAGTGTTGGTTCTGCACCGTGGCCAAGGCCTCGACGCGCTGCCCACGGCGCAAGGTGTATGGCATCACCTATTCGTCGGACGAGGGGCTGCTGGGCGGATGGGCGGAGATGATCTACCTCAAGCCCGGCGTCAAGGTGCTGCCCCTGCCGGAGGAGGTGCCGGCCGAGCGCTTTATCGGCGCCGGGTGCGGCCTGCCCACGGCGGTGCACGCCATCGAGCGCGCCGAGATCGCCCTGGGCGACACGGTGGTGGTGCAGGGCAGCGGGCCGGTGGGGCTTACGGCGTCGATCCTGGCCCAGCTCAGCGGGGCCACCCAGCTCATCGTCATCGGCGGGCCCACGAGCCGCCTGCAAGAGGCGCTGCGCGTCGGCGCCGACCAGGTCATCGACATCGACAAACTCTCCCCCAAGGAGCGGGTGGCTCAGGTGGTGGAATGGACCGACGGCCGCGGCGCTGATGTGACCATCGAGGCCAGCGGCAATCCCCAGGCCGTCACCGAGGGGATGCACATGACCCGCGACGCAGGGCGCTATGTCATCGTCGGCCAATATACCGACGTGGGCGACATTCGCGTGAACCCCCATCTCGACATCAACAAGAAGCATCTCGAGATCCGTGGCGCGTGGGGCAGCGATTTCTCGCACCTGTGGCGCGGCGTGCGCGTGTTGGCCAAGCACGGCGAGCGCTTTCAGTGGGAGCGCTTTATCAGCCGCCGCTATGGGCTCGATGAGGCGAACCAGGCGCTGGACGACGTCGAGCACTATCGCACCGTCAAGGCGCTCATCGATCCGAATCTATAAATAGCCCACTTGCCCGCCGCCCAAAGGGCGGACCCAAGAACCGTATATATACGAGGACTGAGCGGTTATCATGGAGAATGAACTGACCATCTATGTCAGCGCGTCCGCCGAGATGGACGCGGAATGCGAGCTGTTGGGCCAGTTCCTGGCCGAGATCACCCGGTCGACGCGCTGGAACATCAAGCGCACCCCCGGCCGGCACGAGTACGCCAACCCCGATGTGGAGACGCTGCACAAGAGCCAGTTCTATCTGATCCTCATGGGGGTGGATATCAACGCCCCCATCGGCGTCGAGCTGCGCGAGGCGCAGCAGGCCGGCATCCCCATCCTGGCCTATCGCAATATCAGCGAGGTGGCCACGCCTGCGGCGGCTTTTTTCATCCACAACTCGGGGGTGGTGTGGCGGCGCTATGAGACGCCGCAGGGGTTCATCCGCGATCTGGAGCGTGAGCTTATTACGCGGCTGGTGGAGGGGACACCGGGGTATGGCTTGAATATGGCCGATATTGAGGACCTGAGCGCGCGGCTGGAGCGGTTGAAGGAGAGCGAGGAGGGGGCCAAGGCCGCGAATGAGGATGCCCGCAGGGGCGCAGGGCGCGGTGGAGTGATCTTGCCCTCAGATTGATCGCGGGTCAGAGACCCGCGCCCCACCAAGCCACACGTCTAGGGGCGCGGGTCTCCGACCCGCAGAAGATTTGCGGAGCAGGGGCGCGCGCATCGAGTGGGCGTTACTGGCGATCAAAACGTACGGCGGGCAGGCCGCGCAGCCGTTCGGCGGCGGCCTCGGCGGTGAGGTCGCGCTGGGGGTTGGCCAGCATCTCATAGCCCACCATAAACTTTTTCACCGTCGCCGAGCGCAGGAGCGGCGGATAGAGGTGCAGGTGCAGGTGCCACGCCGGGTGGGCCTGGCCATCGGTGGGCTGCTGGTGGACGCCCATCGTGTAGGGGAACGAGACCTCAAATAAGTTGTCATAACGCACGGCGAGCTGGCGCAGGATGTCGGCCAGCGCGTCACGCTCCTCGGCGGCGAGATCGGGCAGCGCGCCCATGTGGCGGCGGCCCAGGATCATGGTCTCAAAGGGCCAGGTGGCCCAAAAGGGCACCAGCGCCATGAAATGCGCGTTGGTGCACACCAGCCGCTCCCCGCGCGCCTCCTCCAGTCGATAGTAGTCGCACAACAGGCAGCGGCCCTCTCGCGCCAGATAGTCGGCCTGGGCCTCGCCCTCGATGGCCGGCTCCTGGGGCACCGTCTCGTTGCTCCAAATCTGCCCGTGGGGATGAGGGTTGCTACAGCCCATGATCTCGCCCTTGTTCTCGAATATCTGCACATAGCGGATAAAGGGCCTGGCGCCGATCTCCACGGTCTGCTCCGCCCACACATCGACGACGCGGCGGATCATCGGCGTCCCCATCTCGGCCAGCGAGAGGCTGTGATCGGGCGAAAAGCACACCACCCGACAGATGCCCCGCTCGGCTTGGGCGATAAAGAGGCCCTGCTCCTCCAGGCCCCCAGTGGGAGTGTCAGGCAACAGGGCGCCGAAATCGTTGTCAAAGACAAAGGTCTCGGCATAGTGGGGATTGCGGGCGCCGCCAGCCCTCTCGTTGCCGGGGCAGAGATAGCAGCTCGGATCATACGCCGGGCGCACCTCACGCGGCGGTTTCTCCTGCTGACCCTGCCAGGGACGCTTGGTGCGGTGAGGCGAGACCAGAATCCACTGACGGGTCAGCGGGTTAAAGCGGCGATGGGGGTGCTCGGCAAGATCAAACGTGGCCATGGCGCTCCTTTCCGACCTCACGTCTTACGCGCCCAGATCGTCTGCACCACGCCGCCCAGATGCGCGCGCACGCACACCACCTTGAGCCCGGCGGCCTGGACGGTGGCGGCAGTGTCGCGGTTCAGGTGGCAACTGTGGCTGAGCCGCAGCCAGGGCTCGGCCAGGGCGTCGGTGAGCCAGCGGAGCGGGATGCTCTCGCCGCGCACGTGCTCCAACAGCCACAGCCACCCTCCGGGCCGCAGCGTGCGGCAAATCTCGCCGAGGGCGGCGGCGGGATTGTCGATGCTGCAAAAGACCAGCGAACCCACCACGTGGTCGAATGTCTCACTGGCAAAGGGAAGGTGTTCGGCGTTGGCCTGGGCGAACGAGACCTCTGCGCGACGGCGATTCCTGGCCCAA
>SKLG01000264.1 GCA_007123335.1 Anaerolineae bacterium
GCTCACTATCGTCATCCTTTGCATGGGGGTAAGAGCCACGAATCGATAGCATGGATTATAACCGAGGACAGAGCGCTGACAAGCACCGCCGCATCTGGGAACGCCGAGCGCCAGCTCGGCATGGGGGAGCCGAGCTGGCGCTCGGCGCTCCCGGACAGTATTCATGCTCATCGCTTGCATCCCGTCGCGGAAGCGGTATGCTTGGTAGGACGCTAGGTGCTATTGTGTCAGATGGGAGGGCATGATGTCAGCATATCGCATTCCCCGCCGCACTCTGGGCAAAACCGGCCTCGAGGTTTCGGTGCTCGGGCTGGGCGGCTTTCATCAGGTGGAGATCGGCCAAGATCTTGTCACCGCGATCGTCGATCGGTATTTGGCCGCCGACGGCAACTATGTGGAGGTCGCCCGCGGCTATGGTCACGGCGCCGCCGAGCGCAAGCTGGGCCGCGCGTTGGAGGGGCGGCGCGAGCAGGTGGTGCTTGTCTCCAAGACGGCCCAGCGCGAGGCCGAGGGCGCCTGGCGCGAGCTGAACGAATCGCTGGAGGCGCTGCGCACCGATCACCTCGATCTGCTGCTCTACCACTGCCTGACCGACGTCGACGATGTGGAGACCATCGCTGGGCCAGGAGGCGCCGGCGAGGCGATGGCCCGGGCCCGCGAGGAGGGCTTGGTGCGTTTCGCCGGTGCCAGCGTCCACTGGCCTATGGTGCTCATCCCCGCCATGGAGCAGCTCGAGCTGGACGCGGTGATGTACTGGGTGAACTATTTGGTAACCTGCAACTATCCCGAGCTCTACACCGTCATCGCCCCGGCGGTGCGGAAGAAGGGGCTGGGCATCATCGGGATGAAGCCGGTGGGCGACGGCTACCTGCATCGCTCGGTGGGGCCGGCGTTCACCTACGCCCTGGCCCGAGAGGTGGACGTCCTCGCTTGCGGCTTTAACAGTCTGGAGATGCTGGAGGCCGATCTGGAGGCGGTGTGCAACTGGCAGCGCCCCAGCGAGGAGGAGCTGGCCCAGATCCTCGCCGACGCCCCCGAGCTGGGCGATTACATTTGTCGGCAATGTGGCAAGTGTCGAATGGAGGACCTGGATCTGCCCAAGGTGTTCGAGCTGGAGGGCAAGTTCGACCGGCAGATGTTCGACGGACGTCCCACCACGGCGCCTGACTATGCGCTGCGCATGCGCTTGCGTTTCTGGTTCAACAATCAGGCCCGGGCCATCGAGCTGTACAAGCCCTACGCCAACGCCGTGGCCGAGGCGTTGGACACCGGGCGCGAGCTGCCCCCCTGTCCCTATGGCATCGATCTGGACCGGAAGCTGCTCCTGGCCCATCGCAAGCTCACCAGCGATGGCCACTATCCCTCGGGCAACGAGGACTTTTGAAAGCCCCACCCCCTGAAGGAGGCTCTTCTTCAGGGGGCGGATGATGTTATCGCGCTAGGGCGCGGGCTCCTCGTTCAGCAGCCAGCGATCGAACCAGGCCACATTGCGCCGCACAATGTCCATGATCAGGCGCGGCTCGTGGGGGCCGTGCTGTTGGCGCGGATAGATAAACATCTCCACCGGCACGCCCTGCCGCTTGAGGGCGTTGTACAGCTCTACGCCCTGGCCCAGCGGCACGCGGATGTCCTTTTGGCCGTGCTGGATCAGCGTCGGCGTGCGCACGCCCTTGATATTAAACATCGCCGAGCACTGACGATAGATATCGAGATCGTCCCAGAACTCGGCGCCCATATAGTGGGGCAAAAAGTTGGGGATGTCGCTGGTGCCGGTCATGCTCACCAGGTTGGTCACCCCGGCGCCCACCGAGGCCGCGCGGAAGCGGTCGGTCTGAGTAATGGTCCAACTGGTCATGAACCCGCCATAGCTCCAACCCATGATCCCCAGGCGCTCTGGATCGGCGATGCCGCGCTCGATGAGCAGGTCTACGCCGGCGAGAATGTCCCGCAGGTCGCCGCCGCCCCAGTCGCGCAGGTTCGCCTCGCGAAAGGCGCGGCCATAGCCGCCCGAGCCGCGCGGATTCACCCGCAACACCGCATAGCCCCGCTCGGCAAAGGTCGCGATGGGATAGAGGCCCGGCCCGGCGACATAGGTCTCGGAGAAGAAGGACATGGGGCCGCCGTGGACGATGACCAGCGTCGGATAGGGGCCGTCGGTCTGGGGGTTGAGGGGATAGGTGACCAGCCCGTCGATCTCCCCCGCCTCTGAGGGCCAGTGCAAGATCTCGGTGCGCGGTATCGCCTCATGAGGCCAATCGGCGGGTGTGGGATCGAGGACCTCCTGCCAGATCAGCCTGGCCGCAGCGCCCTCGCCCTCTGGATTCGCCACGCACAGATGGTTCATCCGCTGAGAGGTCTGCCGGACTAGGGCCAACTGTCCCGCCTTGTTGGCGCGCACATCCGACAGATAACCCTCGCCGCGAAGCAGGGCGATGGGCTCCCCGCCATCGGTCGGCAGCGCATACACCGCCGAGGCCGTCTTGTCGGCCTCGAACACCAGGACATGCTCTCCGTCCGCCGACCAGCCAGCGACATGAGGCCGGTCGTCGGGCGTCGTGGCCAGCGGCAACGACACATCGCCATCCAGCGAAAAGAGCCGCACCCGCTGGATGATCGTCCAGCGCACCGGATCGACGCCGCTGGTGCAGGCCACCCACCGGCCATGCACCTCGGGCTGCGGCTCTTGAGCCGACACCAGGCCCAGTTCGCGGATCGAGCGCTCGGCGCTGTCGCTTTCATGCGCCACATCTTGGGAGCGATCCGTGCTCAGCGTCGCCGACACCACCGCCAGCCCAGCCTCGGGCCAGTCATCGGCAATGGGCGTTGGCTGGTGGCTAAAGACGATCTCGTCGCCGGCGTCGGTCCAGCTCAAGCGCAGCACATGGCGATCGTCGCCGGTAAGCGGGCGCATCTCGGGCAGGCCGGCATCGCCCTGGACAAAGGGCAACACCCACAGCCAGGCGCGCTCGTGATCGACGCCCCAATGGAGCGGATCATCCTTGGCCTTCTTGGCCTTTTTCCGCGCCTCGCTGTCGGGCGGCACCATACTCAACGCCAACCGGGAGCCATCCGGCGACCAGGCAAAGGCCTGCACGTGCTTTTCCACCTGGGTGAGGGGCCAGGACTCGCCGCCGGAGGCATTCAACACGTGGACATTCCGCTTGCCATCGCGATCGGAGAGAAAGGCGAGATGGCGGCCATCGGGCGACCAGCGCGGCATCGTGTTCGAGGCCTGGCCGTAGGTGAGGCGCAGCGCATCCCCGCCATCCACCGACACGCAGTAGAGGTGGCTGACGAACTTGCTCTGCTCCTCGGTGAGCACCGGCTCGCGCAAGGCGTAGGCGATGCGGCGCCCATCGGGCGACAGATCGACGTCGGTGATCAGCGGGTAGTCGATGAGGCGCTCCGGGGTCCAGGTCTTTGGATGATCGGTCATGGCTCGTTCCTCTCGATGTCACGTGTCGGGGGCGGCGATAGGGTGACGCGATCGATATAATCGGTGCAAGCCACGTGGCTATAGTGGATGCGTTGGATGCGCCTGCCTTGTGTGCAGGGGTAGGCCGCCTCGCGCACGGAGCGGCGCACCAGCACACTATCGGGGTTGGGGCCGCCCTTGAGCACCTCGCCGAGTACGCGGCCATCCATCTCTCGGGGCGGTTGCAGCCCCAGCAGGTGCAGCGCCGTGGGGGCGACATCGACGATGCCGCAGGGCACATCGGACACAACGCCGGCCTTGATGCCCGCTCCCCAGGCGATGAGGGTGTTGTTCAACGCGTAGGGGCTGCCCGAGCCGTGGGTAGCGACGATGGAGGACGGGCTGGCCATGAGGCCGGGCACGCCAACGGCATTGGCCGCATCGCTCCAGCGAAAGGAAAGGAGCAGCTCCGCCGAGCGCCCATGGCCGCCAAACACCGCCTCTTGGGGCTGCAAAAAGGGCGCGCGCTGGCGCAAGTCCTGGCGCACCCACAGCGCGCCCAGCCACGGCCGCTCTAGCAAAAAGGCGACGATCTCCTCCAGCCGGTCGCGGGCCGCGCCGTTGAGGTAGAGGCTGTTAGAGGCCCGCACCACGTCGGCGCTCTCCGACGAGGCCAGCCCGGCGACCCGCAGCTCGTCCACCGGCTCGGCATCGACGCGCTCGATGGTGTCGAACCCGTGATCGGAGAGGAGAAAGCAGGTCAGCGCGTCATCGAGGCTCGCTGCGGTGGCCACCAAGTGGCGCAATTGCTCATCGAGGGCGCGCAACGCGGCCAGCGCCTCCGGCGAACCCAGCCCGTGATAATGCTGGGCATGATCGGGCTCGGTGAGCCACACGGTGGCCAGGTCGGGCTGCCAGCGGGGCAGCAGCTCCTCGGTGAGCGCCTGCAATACATAGGCGTTGCGCGCCAACGAGTCGGATTCGGCGGATAGAGGGCCGCCCAACCGCGCGGCGATGGTCTCATCGTCCTCGGGCCAAGTCACCGCCCAGTTGACGATGGGGCCGGTGACCGTGGGGTTGGTGAGATAGGTGGTGCCGGGCGAGCCCGAGCCCACCGAGACCATCTGCTTGCCGGCATCGCGCAACAGCTCGCCAAGGGTGGGCGCATCCACCAGGCGGCCTCCCTCAGCGTCGGCCATGGCCTGTAGGGCGCGCCAATCGGCGCAAGAGATGGGGCGCTCGGCATCCAGAGCGGGGACATAGAGCTCGTTATCCACGATGCCATGCTTGCGCGGATAGCATCCGGTAGTTAACGACGCCGAATTGATGCGCGTGGCCGTGGGGAACGCGCAGTGGCTGGCCCGACACACGACGCCGCGACCGGCCATCTCGAACAAAAAGGGCGTGGTTTCCTCGCGGACCATATCGGGCCGCAGTCCATCCCACACGATGAGCAGGATCAATGCATACCTCCTTGCCTCTTGTCCGGTAGCGCTTTGACCCTGGCAGTATAGTCGACCCATCGACGCCGAGCAATCAGCGCGTCGTCGCCCCATGGCGTAAGGAACGGGGTGCGCCACGCGTCAGATAACGGGTTATCAAGCCAATCGTTGAAATCGGATGGATATGGTATACTTGTGTGGGAGGCCGAGATGATATGGTAAAAACACATGTGAAACTTTGTTCGCGGATTCCTCTATTCATTGCTGGTGGGCTACTCATCCTACAAATATTCTCCCCTGCGCCGGCTATTATGTTCACCCTGGTTGTTCTGGTTGGAACGCTTGCTGTTTCCTTTGTATGGGCGCGTCAACTGGCCGGCGGATTGACGCTTCAGCGTCAACGGCGCTATGGCTGGGCTCAGGTGGGCGACATCATCGAGGAGCGCTTTACGCTGCACAACGATGCCTGGGTGCCTGTGTTGTGGGCCGAAGTGCGCGATTTCTCCGATCTTCCCGGATATGACGCCAGTCGCGCGGTAGGGCTGGGGGCGCGCTACTCTACCCGCTGGACCACCACCGGCACCTGCGAGCGACGCGGCGTCTATACCCTGGGTCCCGTCCGCGTATCGACGGGGGATCCCTTTGGGATCTTTGATGTGTCGCTGGAACACGAATACTCTGAGAGCTTTGTCGTCTATCCACCCATTGCCGCTCTGCCGCCGCTGATCGAGCCTCACGGCATGGCCAGAGGAGCGGCGCGGGCCAACGTGCGCAGCCAGGATATGACCACCAACGCCTCTTCGGTGCGCCAATATGTGCCCGGTGATGCGCTGAATCGCATTCACTGGCGTTCCACAGCGCGCCGCTCGACGCTGGAGCAAGAAGAGATCTTTGTCAAAGAGTTCGATCTCGAGCCCTCGGGCGACCTGTGGATCATCCTCGATATGGATAGCAGCGTGCACGTCGGCGAGGATCTTGAATCCACTGAGGAATATGCCGTTACGCTGGCTGCCTCGGTAGCCGATCAGATGCTCCGCGAGAACCACGCGGTGGGGCTGGTCACCTATAATAGCGAGCCGATCCTCATCCCGCCACAAAAGGGACACCAGCAGCTCTGGGAACTGCTCCGCGTCCTGGCCGGCGCCTATGCTACCTCACCCGTCGGGTTAGACGAACTGTTTGGCATGTTCGAGCCGGTAATGGGCCGAGGCATGTCGGCGGTGGTGATCACCCCATCCACCGATCCGATGTGGATCGAGGGAGCCAGCCAACTGCTTCGCCGCGGCATTCACCCCACAGGACTGTTGCTCGATGGCCAAACGTTTGACCGCAAGCGGGCCGACGGCAACATGCGCGGCATCATCAGCGCCCTGGCCGATCTCGGTGTGGTAGGGCACGTCATCGGCAAGGACTTTCGTTTCGAGCATATCACCCAGCGTCGGCAGCAACGCCCGACCTACAAGACTCTTGGCACCGGGCGAGTCGTGGTGGTCGATAGCGGCGCCGACACCGAATGGGTCTCTGTTGGACAGGCAAACGAGGAAACCGCATGAGTATGTCGCATTATCACCATAGAGAGGCTACATCGTCCGATAAGCAAACCGATTGGTTGTTGTACGCTCTTCTCGCCGGGGCCGTACTCTGCCTGCCCCTGACGATTCGGGCGACGGAATGGTTTCCCGAGGCGAATCGGCTCTTCTGGCCCGTCCTGTGGGCCATGCTCCTGGGCATTCTCTTGGCCAGGTCGACGCTCCCCAAGTTGTTGTCCTGGGCGCTAGGATTGATCCTGGGCCTAGAGTATAGCATCCAGTTCGCCGCGCAGTTGTTGCCCCGGCTCGATATCCTGGTGGACGACACAGTGCGGGCGGTAGGATGGTTCACACAGCTCTTGGGCGGCAATGTTGCCCCTCCGTGGCCTTTTGCGCGCTCGGCGACGATCTTTTGGGAACGGGCCAGCCTCACCATCGCCAACGTGAGCAGTTGGTATCAGGCCGTCCAGACCGGCGCCGAGACGCAGGACGTCACGGTCATGGTTCTGGGTGTGGTGCTGGTCACCTGGATTCTCGTCTTTAACGCCGCCTTTTCCCTGCTACGTAGCGGCAAGCCTTTTGTAGCGTTGATGCCTTTGGGCGCAGCGGTGGTCTCGATCGTGAGCTTTACCTATATCGGCATGAGCTATGTGCATGCCTATCTGGCCATTACGCTGTTCACCCTGATACGCTCCAATGTCCAGCGCATGGAGAGCTTTTGGAGACGCCTCCATCTCGACTTTTCGCCAGAACTGCGCCGCGACGCCAGCATCGCCGGGGGAGCGCTGGCCAGCATCGTCCTCGTAGTGGCCTTGATCCTCCCCTATATCACCTATGATGATGCCGTGTGGTTCTTTTGGAACAACGTGGGTGATAGCTTTATGGCCTTTTACGACGATCTCGATCGGGCATTCGCCGGTCGCAATCCGGTGCCCTCACCCACGCCAGGGCAGGACCGGGGATTGGCCCCTCATCGCATCGGCGCCGAGGGCACCCTGGGCGAGGATGTCGTCCTGATGGTCCGGACCAGCGATCCCGTTCCTCCGCCTGAGGAAGAGATGGAGATGCTGGGGATGGATTATAGCCAGTTCGTCACCAAGCGCTATTGGCGCGAGCGCACCTATGACGAGTACACCGGCTATGGCTGGGATATCAGCACACGCAATACCTTGCCGATGCGCGCTAATGAGCCCTGGACGACCATCGAGTATCCGCACAGCGTGGTTACCCAGACCGTGCAGGTGATAGCACCAAACGCAGGCCTGGCTTTTACCGTGAATGAGCCGGTAGAGATCTTGGACGCCGACTATCGGGCGATTGTGCGTGGCGCCAATGATTTGGCCGCCATTGAGGTGAACGAGACCACCTATACCGTCGTCTCATGGGCGCCTGCTCCATCGGCCGAGCAGTTGCAGGCTGCAGAGGACAGCTATCCCGATTGGGTGCAAGAGCGCTTTTTGGCCTTGCCGGCATCGGTGCCCGAGCGGGTGCGGCAAGAGGCGGAGCGTATCGTCACCGAAGCCGGCGCTACAACCCGCTATGAGAAGGCCCGCGCTATCGAGGCCCACATCCGCTCCTTTGAATATGTGCTCGACATCGAGCCACCCTCGCTAGACAGAGACTTTGTGGATTATTTTCTCTTTGATGTTCAGGCGGGTTACTGCGACTATTCCGCCTCGGCGATGACGGTCATGCTGCGCTCCATCGGAGTGGCCGCCCGCTATGCCTCTGGCTATAACATGGGCTACTTTGACGATCGCCTTGTTTCGTGGGTGGTCTCTGAACAGAACGCCCACGCCTGGACCGAGGTCTATTTCCCGGGCTATGGCTGGGTCGAGTTCGAGCCCACGCCGGCGCAGACGATCTTTGAGCGCGGGTTTGCGTTTGGCAGCGATTTCAGGCTTCCCGAACCTGTCGGCACCGAGACGGAAGCGGCGCCTCTGCCCCTGTGGGCCTGGGGCGCGGGATTGGCGGCGCTGGTGCTTTTGGTCATTGTGTGGCCGCCACGTTGGTTCCGGCGCAAGCAGGCCGAGCCTCGTGAGGTGGTGCATCAAACCTATGACAAGCTGGTGCGTCGCGCCCGTTGGGCTGGCCTGGCGCCGTTCGGTGGCCAGACGCCTCGCGAGTATCTGCGCGCGCTGGCCTACGAGATGGAGCGCCGGGCTGATTTCCATGGCGCGGCGGAAGAGAATGTGCGCGTGTTGGAGAATGTATACCTGCGCGCCCGCTATGGCAGCGGTGATATCACCGAGGACGACAGCCTGCTCGTCCAGGGCGCCTGGCGGCGCTTGCGCGGCGGCTTGCTGCGCCTCGTCTTTGTGCGCCCTCCGCGCGAGGCCTCTCGCGCGCTATAGGGGGACAGGACACGTGAACTGCCCGGCACCCAAGAAGGTGCCGGGCAGTTTGGCATTCCCGGAGGATCTAGCCGAGGATCAACCCCAGCACAGCGAGGGTGACAAACATCCCTGCGGCCAGCGTGGCAAAGCGCTTCAGATCGCTCAGCACATAGCTATACTCCTCGGCGAAATTAACCTCTTTTTGGGCGCTCGAGGGAGTATAATCGACGCTGGTCCGGCGTCGCGAACGGCTCTTTTTACGTCTCTTGGTCATGGCAATTCTCCAGTGTCGCGTAGAGTGGGGATCCGTCTACTGCGCAGATGCCAGATCGGCAACCACCACCACGCGGTGTGTATTTAACGGTAATGGATAACAACTAATCAGCGTCAATATCGGTATCTCGGTGGGCGCCAGCACCTCTACCGCAGTGGGCAACACGATCTCCACCGAGCGCACCACATAGACAAACGTCGCGTCAATGGTCTGGATCTCGACCTCGTCTCCAGCCTGGAGCTTGTGCAGATCGCGGAACCAGGCGCCATACACGTCATTGTGCGCCGAAAGCACGCAATTGCTGCTCTCCCCGGGTGCGGCGCTGTCGATGCGATGCCCGACCCCTCTGGTCAATGAGAGGGGATCATCCCCCTCGACGATAGGTGCATCCAAATCCAGCGCCGGGATCAATATCCAGGAGCCTTTGCGGCGCACCACCGTTGATGTGGCCGTCGGCGTCGGCGAGAGCGTCGCGGTGCTTGTTGCCGTCGGGACCGCCGCCGTCACCGTCACCCCTGTAGGCGAACTCGCTACCAGGGCGCTCTCGGCGGTCGGCGACGTGTTGACCTCAGCCGAGGTGGCGATCGGCGCCAACGTCGGCGTAGCCGTCGCTGCAGCTGTAGCTGTGACGGTAACCGAAGGTGACGCTTGGGCGATGGCCACATGCTCCTCGGCTATCGCTGGTTCGGCTGTCGATGGGGGAGCTTGACGTTCCCCAAAGGCCGCTTCCCGTGATTGCACCTGGCGCAACTCGCGATTGAGATCTTGCAGCTGTACATAGGACACGGCCACAATGAGCACAAAGCCGACCAGAGCGACCACTTCCAGGGCCAAGAGAAGCAAGGATCGCCCCTCCCGGGGTGACGCCTGCGGCTCTGACCCAGAGGAATCGCCGGTGGGCCACAGATTGGTGGATCGATAGCGCGACTCTTGGCCCCATCCCCCAATCCAGGTGTCCGGCGGACGCCCCGGCGGGAGGACGCCCGGCTCCGGGACGCCCGTTGCTTGCTCTTCAAGGGCACGCTCGGCAGCCACCACATCGCGCATTCTGGCCGCCGCCTGACGGCTGCGCTCAGTCCACAGCCTTTTCTCCAGCTCATCGAGGGCCTGATCACGGCTCCAATCGGACGCACCCGTCTCGTGGTTGGCGCCGGCTGTTGACCCTTCGTCCTTCATCCTGGCCCGGTATCCTCTACTGTGGCCCCTGAATAGAGATATTATAGAAAGGGCCGCCTCCAGTGTCAAAGTTTCATGTACGTTGATATCACGCTCTTGCCCTGGTGTGAACATACCTCATCAAACCCACCCCAAGACACAAAGGACTTATCGATAAGCCCTTGTGGCTGCTTGTGTCGATTGCCCACATGGGAGGTGGCTCCTTCTGTTCATCTTGCCCAATGCGCCTTTGGCCTGATTACGCTATGATAAGCGGACGCGATCGCGATAGCACGCTGGGATGCGTCGATCGCAGCGGCTGGGACCGCGACCCACACAAGCGTCGCGTCGTTTCTTGAGGTTTGGAAACTGTGGTATAATCGCCGATTATGTGATGGTTCCATCGTATTATGTCATGGCTGTGAATGGAGGTGATGTCTGCGCCGCGCACACAGCTAGCCAAGCAACGTCGCTGGGCGTGCAACGATGCAACCGATCAAGGCGGTGGTCAGTGGGGTTGGCAGCTCCACCGGGTGCCCCCAAGGCTCTGTACGTTTTATCATCGTGGTCAATCATGAGGAGGAGCACGACATGAAGCCCAGATTGTGGACCATCCTGGCCATCTTGATGGCCCTGGCCATGGTTCTTTCGTCTTGCGCGACAGCCCCACCTACTCCCGTGCCTGCGCCCCAGCAGCCTACCGCTGTTCCAGAGCAACCAACCGCTGAGCCAGAGGAAGCCACCGCTGAGCCTCAACCTCAGCCGCAAGAGCCTGTTCTTGGAGCGGTCGCTCCAGCGCCGGACTTTCCGGTCAAGCTGGCGATCGTCGTGCCCTTGAGCGGCGACGTCAAGACTTTTGGCGAATCGACCCGCGACGGCGCCATGATGGCCATCGACGAGGCCACCGCAGCCGGTTGGGAGATCGAGGTCGTGATCGCCGACAGCCGATGTGACGCCCAGGAAGCCGCCAACGCGGCCAACAAGGTGATCTTTGAGGATGGCGTCAACTATATCATCGGTGAGGTATGCTCCAGCGCGTCGATCCCCATCAGCGAGATCGCCGAGGCCAACCAGGTGCTCCAGATCTCCCCGACCTCGACGAACCC
>SKLG01000191.1 GCA_007123335.1 Anaerolineae bacterium
CCATAATCCTCTGGCTGGCGACGGTAAAAGATCAGCCCTACGGGCAGCATCACCACCAACACCATGAGCCCCAGGAGCGGGTAACTGGTGCGCCAGCCAAAGCGCCCGATGAGGGCGTGGTTCAGCGAGGGAAAGGAGCCGCTGCCCAGCAGCGACGCCGCCAGCCCAGCGATGCCCAGCATAGTCCCACGCCTGCGCACCCACCAGCGGTTGATCACGTTACTGCTGACCATCGACAAACTACCCTGGCCCAACGTGCGCAGCAGCAGGAATCCCAGACCCAGCATAACGGCATTGCGCACAGTCCCCATATAGAGGCAGGCCAGCCCAAAGGCCACCGTCACCACGCCCACGATGACCCGTGGTCCCCGACGGTCGATCTGCCGCCCGACAAAGGGCAAGGACAGGCTCGCTCCCAACGTGCCCAGCGTGTAGAGGGTGCTTACCAGTGAGCGGCTGAGGCCCAGATCGCGGATGAAATGCTCGATAAAGATCGACACCGAGTAGGTCTGTCCCGGGCTGGTCATGATCATGCCCACCGTGGCTGCCGCCACGATGATCCATCCATAGTAGACCGGCGACCCAGTAACCAGGCGGCTCGACAAGGCGCCGGTTGCTTCCCCGGCCTCCCTCGATCTGTGTCCCTCGGCCAACGCCTGCTCTACGTTCTTGCCCCTCGTCATCACAGCTCCCTGACTACAGATTTGCCCCGACGAACTATGATGCCGTTCAAGGCCGATTCGGTCAAATCTGCTCAGAGATCGGCGCAGTGCTCATCCCTTGTTACATCCAAGAGCTGGGCGTCGCCGGCCTCGGCTCGCTGCTGGTGATCCTAGCGGTGATGCGGAGACCGCGGGATGTCGCACATAGCCAGGAGGCCGTCCCCGTGCGGGGAACGGCCTCCGAATAGATGAGGCTCTATCGGCCAAGGCTAGCGATGTTGTTGACGACGGACAAAAGTCTGCCGTCCATGAGCGCCACTGAGCACCAGCACCACCCCCAAGAGAAGCCCGGTCGCCAACCAGAGCTGCTCACGCAGCGCAGCCACGCTGGGAACGACGATCAGCAACAGGGCGATGACCAGCCCTGCCACGATCCAGCGGCTGATGGACAGCATCACCCCCATGGTCAGATGGTAAGTGGCAAAGAGGAGCATGAGCAGCAGCGGCAGATCGCGCCAGCCGACGACTCTATTCCAGCCCCGGATGTCGGCCAGAAGCATCAACAGATACGACCAGATAAAGCACCATAGCAACACCACCCACGTACTGCGCAAGAGGAGGGTCTCACGCAGCCGTCCACGCCCCATCAACCGCATCTGCACCCTCTCTCGGCGGTGGCCGACCCAGAGCGCAGCCACGATCAGCCCTGCAAAGAGGATCCCGGCAACTACGGTGACACCCGGCACCTGCACGCGGCTCAGCAGCCACATGAGCAGGCCACCGATGGCCAAGGCGATCCCGATGGGGATGCTGAGCGCCCCATAGTCATCGTGGGCCTCGCTCCGTAGCTCATCGAGCCAGAGTGCTATCTCCATCTATGCCTCCCCAAATCGTTTAGTGTCGATGCCAAGCATCGTAGCATGGAGCGAGGCGCCCGGCAAGCGAGGGAAAAAAAAGAGAACGGTCGATTTGACCGTGGCTTTAGGTAGCATTATAATGATCGTCACGTCTTGCGATGAGGCGTATTGAGGCAGATATTAAAGAGGGCCATGTATGTGAATGGCCTTCTAGTGTGCAAGCGACAATCTGGGCGAGGCTGCTGAATATACGTCAGCGCCTTGAGACCGTTGGAGGGTAGAGATCGTCATGGCAACGAGAATCGCAGTATCGGCTACACCACGTACCCAAGAGGTTAAAGCCAAGGAACTACGGCGTCAGGATAAGGTGCCTGCCGTCCTGTATGGACGTGATTATGCTTCCCGGGCTCTGCAATTTGATTATCTCTCGGCTTTGCGCGTGGTGCAGCAAGCGGGCACCAGCCAGTTGGTGATGCTGGATGTCGAGGGAGATAACCAGGAGCATATGGTGCTCATTCGCCAGATCCAGCGTGATCCGGTGACAGAGGCGATCCTCCATCTGGATCTGTACCGTCTGGTGGCCGGCGTGTTGGTTACCACCGAGGTTCCCGTAGTTCAGCGTGGCATAGCGCCTGTGATTGAGAGCCTGGGCGGCATCGTGAACCAGTTGCTGGATACGGTAGAGATCGAGTGTTTGCCCAAGGATATGCCCCAATATTTGGAGCTGGACGTGAGCGGCTTGGTAGATTTCAACTCCTTCCTGACCGTAGCCGACATCGAGGTGCCTGAAGGGGTAGAGCTCTTGGTCTCTCCGGATACCGAGCTGATCCGTGTGCTCACGCCGAGATCTGAGGAAGAGCTCGAAGAGGCGGCGACGATCTCTGTTGAAGAGGTCGAGGTCGTTGGCGAGGAAGAGGGCGTTGAGGTTGAGGGCGAAGAGATCGAGGCCGAGGATATCGCCGAAGAGTCAGAGGCACCAGAGGCCGAATAGCACGGCATTTGCTCTACAATAGGCAAGCGGAAACAGGGGCGAACATGATCTCGCCCCTGTTTTGTTTGCGTCGTCGAGCCTGACGCACAGATGGGGCTTGAGGGGATCTCGGGTCGCCCTAGTATCGAGCCCGGCCGCGCGAGTTGTTTGGTCGTGGGTTCGCCTCGGCGACCCGGAGCGCCCGTCCACCCACCTCTGTGCCATTCAACTGCTCAACCGCGGCTTCAGCGGTCTCTACATCGGCCATTTCGACAAAGCCGAATCCCCTAGACTGGCCGGTGTCACGGTCCATGACGACGACCGCATCTACCACCTCGCCTACCTGTGCAAAGGTTTCCTCCAGCTCCGCGTCCGTCATCTGGTAGGGCAGATTGCCCACATAGAGCCTTTTCTCCATCTCTCCTCTCCTGTGATATTGAGCCTGGCTCGGTCCGCTACGATAGTGCCCATGCACATCCGGGTAGTGCGTCATGAGACGCTGCGCCCCGGTTCATGCCAGAATGCCTGTTGGAATGAACTATCCTGTCTCTGGCTCAGATCACCTTGGAGGACGATCACAGACGGAGTCACTTCCACCGGTGTCACGATCCCCGACGTTCCAGCTCTCCCACAGCCTTGTACCCAGTATATCATGCCCAGAGGGCCACGTCAATGGAAATGCGGCCTTTCCTTCAACGAATTGTTCACGGTGCAGCCTGGGGTGCTGGCTTGGCCTGATTAGCCTCCCGAGAGCGACAGATGGTCGACGTTGACAGATTGGCCAGAGGGCGTTATGGTGATATCAATCCTTTACCTACAAGAGACGAGGTGAGCTATGTACAAGCCGCTGTTGGCGGTCACGATGGGTGATCCCAGTGGGGCAGGGCCCGAGATCGTTGCCAAGGCCTGGGCGGATGCCGACCTGCGCGCCATGGCGCGTCTGCTTATTGTTGGAGATGCAGGTTGTATGGCCCGCGCTCTGCAGATCACCGGTGTCCCTGGAGAGGTGCGGGCGGTGGCGCGCGTCGATGATGCGATCTTTGATGACCGCCATCTCGATGTTCTGGATCTGGCCAATGTGGATCTGGGACAACTCCGGTTCGCCGAGGTCCAGGCCATGGCCGGGCAAGCTGCCTATGAGGCGGTGATTCGTGCCATCGATCTGGCGATGAGCGGTGAGGTGGATGCCATGGTGACGTCTGGCATCAACAAGGAAGCGTTGCATCTTGCTGGCCACGCCTACGATGGGCATACCGAGATCCTGGCCTGGCGCACCGGCGCGGAGAGTGTCACGATGATGCTCGTCGCCGGTGATTTTCGCGTGACCCATGTGAGCACCCATTGTTCGTTACGCCAGGCTATCGAGCGGGTGACCAAGGAGCGAGTGCTTCGGGTCATCCATCTGACCCATGACTCGCTGCAACAGATGGGCATCGAGCATCCGCGATTGGCCGTGGCCGGGCTCAATCCTCACGCCGGGGAGGGGGGGATATTCGGAGACGAAGAGACCCACGAGATCTTGCCAGCCATCGAGCAGGCGCGCAAGGAGGGACTCGACGTATATCCTTCACCGATGGCGCCTGATACGGTCTTTTTCCGCATGGCGGAAAAGGGCGAGTTTGACGCGGTGGTGGCCATGTATCATGATCAGGGGCACATCCCTACCAAGGTGTTGGCCTTTGCCGAGGGGGTAAATGTGACCCAAGGCCTGCCGATCATCAGAACCTCGGTGGATCACGGCACGGTCTTTGGCAAGGCGGGCAAGGGCACGGCGGATGCCACCAGCCTCAAGCGTGCCATCGAGGTGGCGGTGTCGCTGGCGCGGGGCAAATAGCGGGTGGCCAAAGGCGGCTGTTAGGCAGTGTTGGCATCAACACGCCCGTAAGCAAAAACCGACCACGGCCCGCCAAGGGCCATGGTCGGTTACGAGTAGCCGTACAGCTTTTAGCGCAAATAGTCGCGCAGTTGCTGAGAGCGATGGGGATGGCGCAAGCGATCCAATGCCTGATGCTCGATCTGGCGGATGCGCTCGCGGGTCAGGCCAAACTTTTCCCCGACCTCTTCGAGCGTATGGGCGCGGCCATCGCGGAGGCCAAAACGCAACCGCAGGATACGCGCCTCACGGGGGCTCAAGGCGGTCATGATCTCTTCTAGTGCTTCGCGCAGCAGTTGCTGCGAAGCGACATCGGTGGGGGCCGGTGATTCTTCGTCTTCGATGAAATCGCCAAACTCGGTATCGCCGTCGTCACCGACAGGGCGCGCCAGCGATACAGGGTAGCGCGAGATACGCAACAAGCCCTCGACCTTGGCCTCGCTGATGCCCGTCTGGTCGGCGATCTCTTGGGCAGAGGGGCGACGGCCGGTCTCTTGCTCCAGATTCTCGATGATCCGGTAGATGCGACGGATCTGATCTCCGGCGTGCACCGGCAAACGAATGAGCCGGCTCTGTTGCGCCAGTGCGCGGGTCACGCCCTGGCGAATCCACCAGGTGGCATAGGTGCTAAACTTGTAGCCACGATGATAGTCAAACTTTTCCACGGCCTTCATCAGGCCGATATTTCCCTCCTGGATGAGGTCCAGTAGAGCCACGCCTTGGCCGATGTACTTTTTCGCCACACTCACCACGAGGCGGGTGTTGGCTTCCACGAGTTGGATGCGTGCCTGCTCACCCAGACGCATACGCTTGTGCAGTTCTGCGCGCTCTTCGGCCGCGAGTTCTGCGTCTTGAGATAGGCGGGCCTTGGCTTTGTTGCCCGCTTCAATCTGTCGCGCCAGGGTGACCTCTTCGGCACCGCTGAGCAGCGGCACCTGGCCCATCTGACGCAGGTATAAACTGACGGTATCTTCGGTCGAGATACTATCTAGATCAATGGCTATGTCAGTGTTCTGTTCTTCACCGTCTTCGATACATTCATCCTCTTCATTTAGGAACGACTCGACATCCTCTATGTCCACGTCATCGACGTCGATATCGTCGTCCTCAGCATCGAGCGCAGCCTCTTGATGGTCGGACAAGTCCATTTCTACGCCTTCTTCGATGAGCTTGGCGAGAAACTCGTCTACTTGGGGAATGCATTCCTCTACCTTGGGATAGAGCTCCAACACCTCCTCACACGTCACATATCCACGGTCTTTGGCAGTCGTCATTACGTTCTTTAGCATTCGTGTTGGCCTCTCCACGCTATCAGATCTGTAGCGCACCCTGGTATCCTAGCTCGTAAAGCTTGGGCACCTCCTTTCCATCTTGTAACGCACAAAAAAAGCTAGGACGCAAGCCGGGATGATCACACGAAAAAAGCTCAGTGCACCATATATGGGGTAATGGATAAGGGGCACCGAGTTCTGGCTCTTGGAGGTGGTAGTCCACGCATCCCCTCACTGTGTTGGCTGACTGGACACATCTACCCTATTATACTCTCAAAGGTCCTTCAGGTCAACACTTTTTCCTGCCTTTTCCGCCTTGGACCTCGGACGAATTTTCTGTACTCGCGGTCTTTGCGCCCGGTGATTCGACTTTGGCAGACGGTACGAGGCCACTGCGTTTCAGCGCTGCAACGACCTGGGCCAGGACCTGGTCTTCGGTAAGTGGGTCGGTGCACACATAGATCTGGCAGTGATGCCGAGCGTGCTGCAAACGACGCCGTTGCTCTTCCAAGAGGGCGGCGGGGAAAGAGGGATCGCGTCGACGGCGCATCGTGGCCAGCGAAGCGTCGAGATAGACAAGCACCTGTGGGCGGCTCAGGCGCTGCCACATATCAGGCACAAAAGAGTGTTCCTGGGCGACATGGCGCGCATCGTAGCCCAGAGTGCGCAACTCTTTCACCAGTACGCTCTTGCCAGAAGCACACACGCCGACGACGGCCACGCGGCCGGCGATGGGCATAGGGTTGGTACTCGCTGGGTCTTCGTCCGAGTCGGAAGAGGGCATGGTGAACACCTCCCAAGGCCGATAAGGGCCAATGCACGCTCAGATCGGAAACCGCGCCCAGAGCCGGCGCACCCGATGGGGCTCGTCAGTGGGTAGCACGGCAAGGGTCATCACGCTCAGGTCATCCCGAGGGCGACCACTCTCGGCGCGGAGGGCCGCCTCAAGGAGGCGATCGGCCAGGGATTGGGCATCTATACCTTCTCCGACCCTCTGGCAAGCGATTGTTGCCAGATCAAACCCGCCATGGTCCCGTTGAGCGGCGAGGAGCATGCCATCGGTGATGAGGACGACATAGGTAAAAGGGACCAAAGGCACTTCGACGATCACCGGCTTGGTGCTGGTGTGTATGCCGATGGGCTCGCTGGATTGATCCAGAGCGCGGCACTCTTCTGGCGTGGCAAGGTACGCGGGGCAATGGGTGTTGCGAGAGATGACCAGCGAGCGCGTGACGAGGTCCACAGAGACGATTTGCAGCTCCGCTGTGACCTGCCCACGGCGATGGGTGCGCAAATAATCGTGGGTGGCTCGCGCTACGGCGCCATCGCGCACGCCCTCGCCGAGTAGCGAGATGGCCTTGCGCGCGACAATATTGCTGATGATCTTGGCCGAGCGACCGCTACGTTGCCCGTCAACGAGGACCGCCGATATGCCACCATGGGGACGCTCGATCATCTCGATGGTGTCTCCGCTCTCTGCGGTGGCGTATTTGCTCACCTTTGCCGCTCCGATCTGCACCTCCATGGCTCTCCTCCCGCTGACGATCTTGTTGCGCAGCGAGAATTGTAACAGAGGTTAGCGCGGCGGCCAATAGTGGTCCGATGCCCTTTTGGGGGCATCGCTAGCAGGTCAAGGCGCCTGCATTAATGCATGTAGCAGGGCGGCGCCGACCAGCAGCACAGTGGTCAGCCCCAGCACGATGCGCGCGACCAACACATTCTTCTCCAAGAGGACGCTCCTTTTATGGGTTATGCATATTCTATTCTGCCATAAAGATTACTTGTTATTCGCTTCCTTCTTTGCATTGCGCCTGTCTCTCGCCGCTGAAATCTCTTGGGCTACACTATCTACAGCTCTGCCCATATTGGATTTCCAGGCGTATACCACTACACCACATGCCCACAGGATAGCGAGCAAAATCCAGATGACGCGATTTGCCATAATGCTCATGTAGTAATTCACGCCAAAGATATGTGCAAGAGCCAGGGCAATACCTACAACTGAGAGGAACAGGTGTTTGAGTCGCCATGGTTGATGACTGATATTGATCTCACTTTGCCACACAGAAGCGATAATAATGATGATCATGAACAGCAGGCTGATGACACCTGCCCACGTCGGCCAGGCGGCTACGATGGAAAAAAGGGATCGGATCAGGCGTGGGTTATTGAGCAGCAGAATCGCGGCGTGTAGGGCGATGAGAGCAAAGCCGACTAGCGAGAGATTGTGGTGGATATCGTTCAGCTTGCGCAGTCGAAAAACGCTGGTGATAAAGGGGATACGAGCAGGAATCAGGAATTGCATGCCGATCAGTGATAGGCCCGCAAACCCCAATCCCACGGCAAACTCGCGCCAGAACTCGCGTCCGGATGGTCTTGGTGCTATAAATAGAATGATCAATGGTATGAATAGCAGTAAAAAGTACACTAGAACCCATAGTCTTGCTTTGGTCTTGTCGTTCATCGTTCTGAGCCGTCTCCTTTTCTGATTCGTTCGCCTACGGGCGGGTCAGCGGATCGAGATCGACCGGTACACGCTCGCCGAGATCCTCAAGGCTATCATAGAG
The DNA here is from genome assembly GCA_007123335.1 of Anaerolineae bacterium. Classification (GTDB taxonomy): domain Bacteria; phylum Chloroflexota; class Anaerolineae; order UBA1429; family UBA1429; genus SKLG01. Next base: position 8,201 of record SKLG01000191.1, read on the forward strand.
GAGTTGTAGGACATAGCGTGGATTATGGGTATAGTTTCCGCCGTCCTTGCGAGAGAACTGATAGTTGTAGGCGGCGCGCAGCAGGCGCGGCGTCCAGCTCATGTAGCGATTGCCAAAATGCACGTCTCCTGGCCCTGGATCATCATCGGGATCCAAGGCAAAGAAATAGGGAAAACTATCCGGGCTGTAGAAAATGGGCTCCTCGACGACTTGGACAGCGTATTCGTATATCGCCTGAAGTAGAGCAGTCTGTAGCGTGGCGATCTCGGCAGCTATGCCCTTTTCCGTGTCGCCATCACCGTCATAGTCTGTCCGATCAACGCGGATATCGATGAAATCCTCTCGATCCACCACGCCATAGTGGCAGGGGGTACAATCCTGGGGATTCACTTGCAGGCTATGGGCGTCATGACACTCGACGCAGGTAGTATAGCCGGATACGTGCTCGTAAAAGCCTACGTAAGACCGCCCCTCGTATTCATAGCCGCCTTTGGTATCTCCGCCCCACTGGGTGGCGGCGGCAATGGCATAGTGCACGTTGATAAAGCTCAGATCCTCCGAGACGGTATCAACGTCCAACCCGGCGATGGCTTCATCGACATCGGCGCCCGCCCGTGTTCCCTGATGGCATATCAGACAGGTCGCCTCGGTGCCCAACGCAGTGACCTCAGCGCCCGATGGAAACATGACCTGGGTCATGGTATGGGCTGTCGGGTTGTGGCATGTCGTGCATGACACCACCGAACCGACCAGCGGTTCACGATCGACCTCCCCTGGCGTATCGCCGATCTCGCCTAAAAAGTCGAGAAAGGCATAGTTGCTGTGGCATTTCGCGCATCCAATCGGGATGACAGGCGGGTCGTCATCATCCCAATAGGTAAACGATAGGGATTCGCGATCGGCGTGGCCAGATTCGCTCCACTTTTGGCTTACGGTCGCGAGCGATTCGGGGGCAAAAGTGACGAATGCCGCGCGCACAGGAACTGCCAACACCAATATCAAGGTGAGGATCACAAGGGCCTTTTGAACGGTCATAGTACGAACTCCTCCTTTTCATTCCTACATCAACGCCGATCACGTCTATGGGTGCTTGCCCATCTTGCGTGACAGCGATAGGATCGAGATAGGCAGCGACGCGGCTGAGGAAATCGTGATCCTCCGTCCAATCCCGATGGTCCTCGGAGCCACGCCGTTGTTGTGGGCCGCTATTACTCTGGCTACTCCTCGTATCTGGAGGTTTGATCAAAGGCCGAGGTCAAGGACTCCCAGGCAGCGTCTACGCCCTCTCTGATCGACTCCCAGGCATCGTCGCCGGCCTCGCTGAGGGCTGAAAGCCTTGTCTCGCCTTCTTGAATCGCCGTCTCAAGATTCTCGATCCGTCGATTCATCTCCAATTGCGTATCCGCGCTGGCACCTCTGGCTCTGGCTTTGAGTTTGTCAAGCTCGGCCTTCCATTCATCGAGCCGAGCGCGCATTTTCTGCTCGTACAATTCCTTCTCTCTTTGATTCTTTTCAGTCATGAGGGTCTCCTTTTCGCGATCGTGTGCATCTGGTACATTCTACAGCAGTGTAAAAGATGATCTTGTTCTTGATTTTGATCCACCCGTAGCAAAGATCCCCTGCCTGATCGTGAGGTTGCCTAGTGGGGTGAGGTGTACAACGAGGATATTGCTGTGCCGACGGGCCGTAGGCTGGGCAAAGAATTATCGCCCACTCGGACAAGGCGTCTGCTCCAAGAGCCGCCTTTACTCTCCTATAGCCAAAAATAGTATATATCAAGGCCAAGGGAACTGTCAAGCTGCAATTTCGTGGTCTATGGCCCGCCGCCTTGTTGTGCAGGCAGCGCGATTGAGCGAGTCGCCAACAACGCTCGTATCTCTTACAATGTGCGCGCAGCAAAGAGACGCCATTTCAGCTTGGAGGATAGCGATGAGACGTTGCCGCTTGGTTCTTGCCATCGTACTGATCAACTTGGTGTTGCTCGCCGGGTTTGCTTTGGCCTCCGCACCGAGTCCTACGCGTAATGGATCCTCGGGGCCCTACGAAAGGGATCCATCTGGAGGGCCGCTCGTCGCTGGGCAGAGCATCTCCCCGGCTGTCGTCGCTGCACCTGTCGATGGCAACTATTTGCACAACGGCGGCATGGAGGGCACCTTCTCCTACCGCCACGACCCCTATACGGGGATATGGGCGGGAGAGCTCGAGGTCGCCGATGGTTGGGAGCTGTGGTACGACAACCGGCAGCAATGCCCTCCTGATCAGCCCGACTGCAACCCCTTGTCCTATAATCGTCGCCCCGAGTACAAGCCCGAAAGGGGCACGGCGCGGGTGCGCACCGGTCAGGCGTCGCAAAAGTTCTTTACCACCTATGGCACGCACATCGCGGGCCTCTATCAGGTGCTAGAGGTGCCGCCCGGCTCGTGGGTGCGCTTTTCCATCTGGGTCTGGGTGTGGTCCAGCAACCGGGACAACCCCCAGTATTCGTTCGTGCCCGGCGCATACCACGTCTCGGTGGGGCTCGACCCTGAGGGGGGCGACGATTGGCGCTCGGAGCGTATCCAGTGGACGACGCCGGAGGTCGCCTACGATCAGTGGGTCCCGTTGGAGATCGAGGGCTATACCGCCTCGGGTCAGATCAGCGTCTGGACACGGGGAGCGCCCCTTTATCCCGTCAAGCACAATGACAGCTATTGGGACGACGCTCGCCTGGTCGTGTTGCCGGGGACGCCCGACCCCACGCCGACGCCGTCTCCGACGGCGACCCCCTACCCCACGCCGGCAGCGACGCCGCCCGGTGGAGAACCACCGCCATGCTCCATCTGGCGACCGGCTTGGTCGGCCTCCTTTGCCGCCGACCTGGCCGATTGGCATTGGGATGCCGGCCTTGGTCGGGTAGTGCCCTTGGGCTCGCAATTATTGCTGACCAATAGAGAGACCCCCGCCGACGCCTTTGCCCTGGCCTGGCTGGCCCAGCCTCTCCCGGCGGCGGGAGATTACCAGCTCTCTCTGCGCGTGGCCTTTCCCTCGGCCACGGCCTATGGCACGA
>SKLG01000489.1 GCA_007123335.1 Anaerolineae bacterium
AGCCCAAGCGAGATCGGCTCGCCGGCCGAGTTTCAAGCCAGCCTGCGCCAGGGCCATCCCACGGTGGTCTATTTCTACAGCAACACTTGAACGCCCTGCCTGTTGGCCAACCCCGTCGTCGACGGGATCGCGCGCGAGCTGAACGAGGTTCCTGTAGTGCGTGTCAACGTGGCGAGCCGCAACGGTGGCGCGCTGGCGTCAGGTTATGGGGTGCGCGGCGTACCCGCCTTGATCGTGTTCAACGGCGACGGCGAGATCGTGCTGAGCCAGGCCGGAAGGATCGGTCGAGACGCCGTGCTGCAAAGCGTCCGTGCCCTCGGTGATTAAGAAACGATGGTGTAGCGAGGAGAGCCATGCCGATTTACGAGTATCGATGTCAAGAGTGCGGGGCCACGTTTGACAAGCTGGTGCGCTCGATGAATGGCGAACATGAGGTCGAGTGCCCCAAGTGTGGCAGCGAGCATTGCCAGAAGGCTTTTTCTCTCTTTGGCACCACGTCCAGCGGCGCCAGAGCCAGCGGCGCCGGGGCCGGCGCGTCCGCATCCTGCGCACCCTCGGGTTGAGGCATTCGCCCACGGGGCTAGTTGGCCCCGCCCGGTTTGACGACATGTTCGATGGTGTATTGTAAGCAAGGGAGCGAGTGTAACGATGGAATTGTTCGGCGTGCCGTTGCGCGACCTGCTGATCCCGGGCATTCTGGTGCTCTGGGTCTTGATGAACTTGGTCATATTGCCACGCCTGGGCATCAGCACTTGAATGTCCAGCGCATGCGATGTGCGGGACGCACATCGGAGGGATCAAGAGTGAATGACAGGGGCCACGTACGCGTGGCCCCTGTTCGTTTTCAGCCCTATGCCTGCGCCTTTTCCTCGCGCTTGATGGCGTCGCGCCCTTTGCGCGAGATGCGGTTCCACAGCCCGGTGAGGCCCATGGCCTTTTTCATCGCCATGAGGGTCTCCTCGCCCTCCTGGCTGGCCTTGAGCGTGCCCTCATAGATCACCCGCTCCACCAACCCGCTCTGCGCCTCGTATTGGGCGCGGCGCTCCCGCAGGGGATCGAGAAAGGCGTTCAGCGCCGTGGCCAGCTTTTCCTTGACCTCCACATCGCCCACCTTCCCGGCGCGATAGCGTGCCTTGAGATCCTCTACCTCGGCCTTGTTCGGGTTAAAGGTGTCGTGATAGATAAACACCGGGTTGCCCTCCACCTGGCCGGGGATATCGGCGCGGACGCGGTTGGGGTCGGTGTACATGCCAAAGACCTTTTTGCGCACCGTTTGGGCGTCGTCGGACAAAAAGATGGCGTTATCCAGGCTCTTGGACATCTTGGCCTGTCCATCGGTGCCCACCAGCGAGGGCACCTCGCCGATCATGACGTCGGGAATGGGAAAGACCTCGCCGTAGAGATAGTTGAAGCGTCGGGCGATCTCGCGAGTGATCTCCACGTGGGCCTCATTGTCCTTGCCCACCGGCACCAGGTGCGCCCTCGGCATGAGGATATCCGCCGCCTGTAACACCGGGTAGCCCACCAAGCCCAGGGGCAACGTCTCGTCGCTGATGTTGGCCGCGCGGGCCATGTCCTTGATGCTGGGCAGGCGCTGGAGGCGCGGCAGACTGACCAGCATCTCAAGGATCAGGTTCATCTCGTACACAGCGTGCACCGCCGACTGGAGATAGATGACACTCTTGGCCGGATCGATGCCCGCAGCGAGATAGTCGAGCACCACGTCGGGGACGTGCTGGCGCAGCGCATCGACATACTCCTTCTCTGGCCGAGTGGTCAGGGTATGCAGGTCGGCGATGATGAAAAAGCACTCGTATTCCTCTTGCAGGCGCACGCGGTTGGCCAGGCTCCCCACATAGTGGCCCAGGTGCAGCTTGCCCGTCGGTCGGTCGCCGGTCAAAATGCGTTTCTTGCTCATGGTCGTGCTCCCTCCTCCAAGGGGTGTGGACAATATAGATAATGAACACAAAAAAACCTCTCGCCCTTGGCCACATCGGCCGTCAGGGACGAGAGGATCTCTCGCGGTACCACCCTGGTTAGGCGCCGTTCCTCGGGGAACGCGCTACCTCACTCATCAGGACACGAGGCGCCGGCCTCATGACCCCAGCCACGATAACGGGGCTGTCACCGTTGCGGGCTACTGGCCTTCGCCCGCACAGCTCCCCGAGCCATTCGCCGACCGCGTATCGCATCCCCTTTGCAGCTACCGGGGACTCTCTGCGCGCCGTTTGATCGGGTACTCGTTCGGATCATCGCCTTTTACACTATGCATAATAGCACAAGGAAATGGCGATGTCAATCAAGACGCGCTGACTTCTGTTAGACCCCATCGCCAGGCGGCGCCTCCCGCTTGCGTCAATCGTGGCCCGAGGGTATGCTCATGCCAACAACCTTTGGCTGATCCGCAAATTGATGCACTCACGGAGGACCTCTATGTATCGCGAACTGGCTGGCTATTTCCCCATCATGCCCACCGCCTATCGGCAGGATGGCGAGATCGACCTGGCGAGCATGCGCCGGCTCACCGAGTATCTCATCGAGAACGGCGCCCAGGGCATGTCGCCCAACGGCGGTGATTCGGAGGGCCGGCACCTCAAGGAGGAGGAGCGCATGCGCTCCCTCGACGCCATCCTCGAGACCAACAACGGCCGCACGCCGGTGCTGGCCGGCACCACCGCCCACACCATCGAGGAGGCCGCCCGGCTCACCCAGCACGCCCAGCGCGCCGGCGCCGACGCCGTATTTGTCATGCCCACCTGGGAGGCCTGGGTCTCGGCGGAGCAAGCGGGTAGCGGCGAGGCCAAGGGGATGTCTCACGACGAGATGCTGGCCGCCTACGATCAGATCATCGGTAACACCGACATCCCCATCATGATCCACGCCATCCGTGGCATGGATCTGGCCTTTATGCAGGCGATGATCGCGCGCTTTCCCACGGTCAAGTATATCAAGGAAGAGACCACCCACGGCCCCAGGCTGCGCGAATATCTGCGCGAGCT
>SKLG01000468.1 GCA_007123335.1 Anaerolineae bacterium
CGCAACATTGGCCAGGGCGACATCCGGCGCTATGCCGAGCACGGCCTGGAGCTGCGGCTGGACGCCTGCGCCTCCTTTGCGCCGGTCATCGCCGACGCCTATCAAGAGCACGGCCTGGGCACTCGGATGGCCCGCCACGTCTTGGCCTGCGCCCGTACATTGGGCCTGACCCAGGTCATCCTCATGGGCGGCGTGCTGCATCGCAACCCGCGCGCCAAACACGTCTATGAAAAGCTGGGCTTCCGCGAGGTGGGCCAGTTCTACACGCCCAACCGTGAGGACGAACTCAACTATAACATGATCCTTGAACTGGACCGCTAACTCTCGGTATGGGGAGGAACGGCCATGACTCCGACGACGATGACCAAACGCGAACGCGTCCTGCGCACGCTGCGCCACCAAGAGACGGATCGCGTGCCCGTCTATGACATCCTGCAGAACGACGGACTGATCGAGCATCTGGCCGGGGAGCGCCTGACGGTGGAGAATGGCGATCGCGTCAAGGGGCGGGCCGTCGCCCGCTGTCTGGATATGACGCGCATGCCCGCCGGCCCACGAGCGCCGGGGCTGCGCACTAGCGTTGAGGGGTTGACCATCCGCGACGAGCGTTGGACGTCCTGGATCGTCGAGCGCCCCTGGAGCGATTGGGACGGATTGTTGGCCTGGGTGCGCGGCGAAATCGAGCGAGTAGAAGGCCTCCACTACGACCGCGCGATTGCCGAGGCGTTCTACACGCGGATGGAGATCTTTCAAGGCTATTTTGGTGACGATACGGTGCAGGTGGTGGAGAGCGGCGTCGGCTTGACCGAGATGTACTGGGCTGTGGGATGGGAGACGATGAGCTATCTGTTGGCCGATGAGCCGGAGCTCGTCGTCTCCTGGCTGGACGCCCGCCATCGCGCCGAGTTGCGCCGGGTGGAGGCCATCGCCGATCCACGACGCATCCTGGTGGCGCTGCCCTACGACGATATCGCCTACAAGGGCGGCTTGCTCATCTCGCCACGCTGGCTGCGCGAGCACTGGTTCCCGCGCCTGGCGCAACTGACCGACGCCTGGCACGCACGGGACACCTTCTGCCTCTTTCACTCTGACGGTGATCTGTGGGCGGTGATGGACGACTTGGTCACAGCGGGCATCGACGGCCTCAATCCCATCGAGGTGGCTGCCGGCATGACGGTGCGCGACGTGCGCGAACGCTATCCGACCCTCTTTCTCACCGGCGGGGTGGATGTGAGCCAGCTCTTGCCATTGGGCACGCCGGAGGAGGTCCGCGCCGCCTGTGTGGAGAACCTGCGCGCCACCGACGGGCGCGGCTACTTTCTCGGCTCCACCACCGAGCTGCACTGGGAGATCCCGCTGGAGAATATGCTGGCCATGTTCGCCGTGGCATGGGAACAGATGGCATAGGCAAGCGCGCAGCCCCTGATCATTCACAACCCCGGCCATCCGGGAGCGCCGAGCGCCAGCTCGGCATCTGCCCGTACATCAAAGGCCCCGTCTGGTTGGCCGGGGATACGGACCCTTGGGGGGGAAGCCAACCAGACAGGGCCTTATGCCTCACATTGTAGCATACTTTGCCCCCATTTTTGCTACAAAGGGCTGACATTTTACTTTAGGTTTTATATATATTCCCCGACCTGCGCCGACTCTGGGAAAGACAAGAACAAAAAAGCCGGGGAGCGGGCGATATCTCGCCTGCGCTCCCCGGCACCCAGGCAGCCGATTAGCGTTGAGGGTAGGGATGCTTGGCCAGGCGGGCGTAGGTCAGGAGCGGCCCGCCGATGAGCGGCCGGGCGTACTCGATGAATGCCGGCGTCACGTCGTTGCCATCATCGTCGATATACTCGCGGGGCATCTTGCGTTCCTTGTTGGCTACCTCCGACAGGGGCGCCAGCCCCGTCTCCCATACATATCCCTGCCCAGGCTGGCGGGCCAGGGTGACCATCTTGCCCGTCTCCCCTTTGACGGCGACCCGCACCGCAGCGCGGCCCACAGCATAGGCCTCCTCGCGATCCACGGGCGAGGCCAGCTCGGCAAAGGAGCGTTGCAGATAGCCGGGTTTGTCCATACGCGCGCGCAGCCCCAGCGATTCGCGGATGGCGTCGGCGATGGTGTCCACCACCCCGCCCAGCGCCTTGTGTCCAAAGGCATCGACCTCCACTGGCGCAGCGGTGTCGCCTATCGCTTTCCCTTCAGGACCCGTAACCCCCTCGCTCACCGCTGCCACGCAAAAGCCGTGGCGCTCATAGACGACGCGCACATCTTCGATCACTTTTTCCAGCGTGACAGGATGCTCGGGCAAATAGATCAGGTGGGGCGGATCGTCGTCGGCCTGACGCGCCAGCGCCGTCGCGGCCACCAACCAGCCGGCGTGGCGGCCCATGATCTCCATCAGCTTGAGCGGGCCGCTGTCGCCCATGGCTTCGGTGTCCAGGGCCGTGTTACGGATGGCCGCAGCCACAAAACGGGCCGCGCTGCCATAGCCCGGGCAATGGTCGGTCATGGCCAGATCATTGTCCACCGTCTTGGGCACGCCGATGCAGTGCAGCTCATACCCCTCACGCTCCGCCACCTGACTGATCTTGTTGGTGGTGTCCATCGAGTCGTTGCCGCCGATGTAGAAAAAGTAGCGCACGTTGTGGGCCTTGAATACTTGAAGGATGCGAGGATAATCGTCGTCGGTGACCTTGTAGCGCACTGTGCCCAACGCCGAGGCCGGCGTGTAGCGCAAGAGCTCGAGTGTCTCGGGGGATTCCCGGCGCAGATCGGCGAACTCTTGATTCATGATGCCGGCGATGCCATGCAACATGCCATAGATGCCCTCGATCTCGGCGTGTTCCATCGCCTCATGGATGACGCCCACCAGGCTGTTGTTGATCACCGCCGTCGGACCGCCCGACTGGCCGACGACCAGATTCCCTTTTGCACCCATCGTTCCCTCCTCCCGTGGCATATACGTCAACCGTTCCCTATACTATAGCGCGATGGGTTATGGTGTCCAATCCTGTCCATATCGCAAGGCAAGACCTTTCACCGGAACGCCAATCGTGGACGCACATGCCGGCGGTTGCTTGCGAGATGGCCTATATATCTGTGGAATGGGGTGTCCACGGCTTGCAGCAGACGGCGCATCTCAGTTCTGCACAACGATGCGCACTCGGCAGGGCGGTGGAAAGTTGCCGGTGGTATCGACGACGGTGAGCTGCAACCAGTAGACGCCGTTGGGCACCGAGCGGCTGTCAAAGCTGATCAGCCTGCCTCCGATTACCGGCGCGCGCTGAATGTCATGGACGACATGCCAGGCAGAGGGCTCTTCGCCCTGACTGAACTCGACCTTGTAGAACTGAAAGCTTCCGTGATTGGCGGTGCCGATGACGTCGACGCTGCCCGAAACCACCGCCCCCATACCTGGCGAGGTAATGCGCACATTCGCATCGGGGCATTGGGCCGGCGCCGGTTGGGGTGTCGGCATGGCGGTCGGTGTAACCAGCATCTCGGGCTCGATCGTGGGCCGAGGCCGAGGGGTAGCCGTCGGCTCCGAGGTCTCTTCTGGAGTGGGCGTCGCCGTCGCCGTCGCCTCCTCACGAGGCTGAATCTGGAGCTGCATCACCCTCGTCGGCGTGGGCTCTACCCATTCCTCGATGTCCATAGTGGGTACGATGTAAAACTTGACCGCCGTCAAGATGGCCGCGCCCGCCAACACCACGCCGATGGCCGACATCGCTCGTCCCTCGCGATGGGCGGCCACCTCCTTCTCGATACTAAAGACGGTGTTTACCCGATCGCTATGGGCCAAGAGATAGGAGCGAAGGTAAAAAATAATAAAGAAGGAAAGGACTATATAAAGCCAGAATATATACTGATCGATGATGTTGAGAAGGAACGCGAGGATATTCAGCACGTGGCTTGCCTCACTCTTGAGAGATGCGTCCAATGATGCCCTGCAAGAGCATGGCCATCTTGGGGGCTGCGCGGCGACCTGTCTCAAGCACCTCTTGGTGCGAGGTCTCGACGTCAGGATCTTGCGGTAACGTGTCGATGGCCACATTGCTGATCATCGATAGGCCCAGGACGCGCATGCCGCCGTGGCGAGCCACCAGCACTTCGGGCACGGTGGACATGCCAACGGCGTCAGCGCCAATGAGACGCAGAAAACGAATCTCGGCGGGGGTCTCAAAGCTGGGTCCAGAGACCATGGCATAGATCCCTTCATGCAGTGTCATATCTCGCTCCTGAGCCACGGTGCGGGCCAGCTCGGCGAGCCTGGCGTCATAGGCGCGCGACATGCTCGGAAATCGGGGGCCAAGATCATCGTCGTTGGGGCCACGCAACGGATGATGTCCCGCCATGCCGGCCAGATTCAGATGGTCTATGATAAGCATCAGATCACCGGCCTGCAAGTCGGCGCGGATGCCTCCGGCGGCGTTGGTGATGATCAGTGTGTCGATGCCCATCCGTTGCATGACACGGATGGGGAAGGTGATCTGCGAGAGCGTATAGCCTTCATAGTAGTGTAGCCGCCCCTGCATGATCCAGACGTTCGTCTTGCCCATGCGCCCGAGAACAAGCCGACCGGTATGCCCGGCCACAGTGGATGCACAAAAATGGGGGATGCTCGCAAAGGGTATGATGGCGATCTCATCGCCGGCATCTATCACCTGTTCGGCCAGGCTGTTCAGGCCCGATCCCAGGATCATGCCGAGATCAAAGTGGGTGTGTCGGGTGTGCCCACGGATATAGTCGACAGCCTCGGTGATTGCCGTGGCCTGACGAGTCAGCGCTTCTTGTGGGTAGGTTCGCTCGTCGCTCACGTGGCGTCTTTCTTTTACTCATCAGAGAACCTGCGGCGCAGACTGCGATACGACCCGGCATCGAGATTGTTGCCGAGGATCTGATAGTCAGCCGGGCCGCAGGTCGTCTCGTAGGCGGTCAGTGAGCCCGCGGATGGGCTTCGTCATAGATCTCGCGCAGATGATCCTGATGGCTTTGGGTGTAGACCTGGGTGGTCGACACGTTGGCATGCCCCAGCAGCCCTTGCACCTCATGAACATCGGCTCCGCCGTTGAGCAGGTGAGTGGCAAAAGAGTGTCGCAACGTATGGGGCGTCACCGAAGGATCGATGCCCACCTCTTCGACGTACTTTTTGATGATCAGCCACAGGCCTTGTCGCGTCAGACGATGGCCACGATGATTCAGAAACAGCGCTGGCTCCTCGTGATCGTGGGCCAGCTTGGCATAGCTGCGCTCAAGATAATGGCGCAGCGCCTCTGTCGCCCGCGGATAGATGGGGATCACCCGCTCGCGATACTTGTCGTCCTTGTTCTGGCAGCGGACGCAGCTATTCTGCAGGTCCACGTCTTCTACATTCAGGGCGACGACCTCACTCACGCGCATCCCTGTGGCGTACAATAGTTCCAAAAGCGCCGAGTCGCGAAGGCTGCGCGGCGTGTCATGTTGGGTCGGTGCTTTGAGCAAGCACTCGACATCCTTCTCCGAGATGGCGGTAGGGGTATATTTGCGTACTTTGGGTGAATCCAGAGTGGCGCTGGGATCCTTGGCAAGGCGTCCGCAATCCACCAGATAGCGGAAAAAAGACTTGGCTGCCGCCACCTTGCGCGCTACGGTGGCTGAGGCATACTCCCGCTCGTGCCTCAGGCAGGTGACATAATCGGCAAGATGCTGCTTGTGCACCATGTTCCAGTCGGTTACCCCGGTCTGAGCGCTGAGGAACTCTGTAAACTGTCCCAGGTCATTCCTATAGGCAACAATCGTATTGTTCGAATACCCCTTTTCGACCTGCAAAGCGTTCAGAAATTCCTCAATGAGCTGTAGCATGATATATCCTCCACTTCCTCCAGCCTCAAACCGCCCAGGCTATTGTACCATCACTTTGCATAAGAACAAAAACGATTATGACACCCTGTTTCTGATACAGTCACATTTGACTGTTCACATCTTGACTTTTTGACGCGATATTTTAGATGATCTATACTCTTGGCTCGTTTCCTATCATAGCATGATGTTGAGGATAGATCATGAGTCGAGTGATCAATGTCGCCAATCCCGGCAAGCGTCGCAATACCGCCCGGCGCACAATTGCCGAGCTATTGCGTCGCCTGATGTTGCAGCATGAGCTCAATGAAGAAACCAAAGATATGGTTGCGGCCCTGGTGCTAAATCTGCGCGAGATCGCGGCTACCATCGAAACGACGACCGAAGCCTGGGAGAAGCGCGACTATTATCTCAAGGCGGATCGTTTTCGCCTAGAGTGGGAATGGGTGGCTCCAGCAGCACAAAGCCTGGAAGATCTGGTCTTGCAAGAGCGCTGGGAATCTCTACCTCAAGCATTGGCCGATCTGGCGCCCCGTTTTGCCGATATTCGCGTGGCCAAAATGACCCGCTCTCCGTCTGCGTGGCGGGGAAGCTATGCGCTCCTCCTTCAACAGAGCTGACCATGCTCCCGCGCAGCATGGTCTTGTCGTTGCGCCGCTCAACTCTGCGGGTGGCGCTACTCGATTGGCAGCCTGATCACCGGATTGCGCAAGGTCCCTAGTTCCTCGAAAGCAATCTCGACCTCGTCACCTTCCTCCAGCGTAAAGCTATCGGGGGGAACCACCCCGGTGCCGGTCAGCAAAAAGGCGCCGCTGGGAAAGCGGTTGCAGCGCCCCAAATAGTCGACCATGCTCTCTAGTGGGCGATGGATGTTGCTGGTGTTGGTGTTTCCCTGGAAAACCGCGTCGCCATCTCGATAAATCGTGCAGGTGACTTCAAGGTTCATGGGGTCGACTCGGCCGATCAACCTCACCACAGGCCCCAACGCGCAGCAGCGCTCATAGATCTTGGCCTGGGGCAGGTAGAGCGGGTTCTCTCCCTCGATATCGCGCGAGCTCATATCATTGCCGATGGTATACCCGACGATCTCCATCTGTGGTGTGATAACCAGCGTCAACTCGGATTCGGGCACATCCCAATCGGAATCGCCGCGGATGGCGACGGCATCGCCTGGGCCTACAACGCGATGCGGTGTGCTCTTGAAAAAGAGCTCGGGACGCGGGGCGTCATAGACGAGGCCATACACCGTCGGGGAATCCGATTCGCGCTTGCGTGCCTCGCGGCTCATCTCATAGGTGACGCCGCAGGCCCATACCTCTTGGGTGTCCAGGGGGGCGATGACCCTGGGCTTGCGCGTTTCGTCCAGTAGCTGTTCCACCGGGCAAACGGCATCAAGCTCTGGCGCCAATGCCTCCAACTCGGCCAAGGCCTCATCCACCCGCCAACCGGCGGCGACGAGCCAGGCCTCCATGGTGGCCCATTGGGGCTCTGGGCGCTCACTCAGATCATAGAGATGAGCGTTGGCGATGAGACCCAAACGGGGCAAAGCATCCTCGGTTGCAAAGCGACACAGGGACAGATCAGAGATCATGGACTCCTCCTCAGCGCGGTGGGTATGTGATGGCCGATCTCGGCGTTTATTGCCGAACAAGCGGGCGCATTGTAATGCCGGGGGCATGTTTTTGTCCAATTGCGCTAATGAGGACATGAGCAGGCACAAAAAGTCCGCTGCAAACGATTGGGTGCAGCGGACTTGACGACCAGTCTCTAGCCAACCGGCGACAGACCCGATCGGTATCGGCCACGAGATCATTCGACACTTTTCCGTGGCCGGAGACCAGGCGGTCTGCTGCCCGGCCTAGCGCGTGCAGGCTGGAGATCAGCGCCCGTTTGTTGCCCAGGAAGCCGTGATCGTCGACGGCCTCGACCCCGATCTCGACCAGACGCTGGCCGGTGATGGTCTCATAGCAGTCGTCTCATAGCAGTCGTCTCGTAGCAGTCCAAGAGCAAGGCCGCACCATCGACGATCAAGGCGCCGGTATTCACGGCGCTCGCATCTCATACGTCGCTAACCATGCGCCGCTGCTCGTTCTCTCATTGCCGGAGTAGCACTGGGCACCGATGTGGTCGCCACCGCCCCGGCGAGGATGATCAGGGCGAAAAAGATATAGCCAACGGAGAGCCCAAAGTGCTGGCCCAGCCAACCCCCGATGAGCGGAGATAAAAAGCCCATACCATTACACGTGTAGATATAGCCCACCGAAGATGCCAACGTCTCCTTGTCTGAAAATTCGGCTGCTGCCGTTAGCAAGATCGGGCTGATGGGACTGACCACGCCAAATGCAGCGGCTAGCGGGATCAGGCTCCCTTGCCATGGAGTTAGTCCCAGGGCCAGAGCGAACAGACCTGTGAGCGACAAAGGCACACCCAATGCCAAGCGAGCGCCCCAGCGATTATACAACAGCCCCATCAGCGGCTTGGCTACGATGCCGCTGGTATAGTACACCGAGATGGCCAGGGCAATGGCCGGAGTATCCAGGCCAAAGCGCTGGGCCGCAATCAGCGGCAAGAACCCGATCACACCCTTGGACCCCATAGCTTCCAGAGCGTAGATGATGCCCAATGACACGACCCCACGGTTGCGCACTACGGCGCCGGTCAGGCTGCGAACGGTCTCTTGTAGCCCGAGTCGTGGAGCAGCCGCCGTGTCGGTGGGCGGAAAGCGCAAACCCACGGCGGGTAGCAGCAATACGGCAGGCAAAGCACATATGGCTATCGCGGTGCGCCAGTTGGCGATGGCCACCACGACTGACTGGACCAAGGGCATCAAGCTGGTGCCGATGTTGCCGCCCATGCCGTGAAAGGCAAGAGCCATGGCTCGCTGTCTGTCGAATCGGCGAGCTACCAGGGCAGTACCACAGGGATGATAGACTGCGTTGCCCACGCCCACACCAAACGCCACGAGCAAAAGCCATGAGAAGCTATGGATCAGAGGCATGATCAAATAGAGCAACGTCGCCAGCGCCATGCCTAGCAATAACATCTCTTTACGTCGTCCTGTCGAGTCGGCGATCATGGAGAGAGGATACACGAACAGCAACCCGGCGACAGAGCGCGCACTGAGGACCATCCCTGCCTGAAACGTGGATAGCCCCAGATCGACGACGATCAGAGCCAGTACCGGTACTAACAGGCTGGCAAAGCCGTCACTCAGACCATGGGTGATAGTGATGACGCTCAGATCGATATAGTCACGCTGTCGCCAGTTGTCGAGTTCTGCACGCACAAACACGCTCCCTTTGCTGATGAGGGAGGATCATACGTGCCACCCTCTAATTAAGCAAACATTCGTTGCTGTAGGAACGTAGAGTCGTTGCAGCATCGCCGCCGAGCTCGATCGAGCTCGGCGGCGATGGAAGATCTGGCTCTAGCCAACCGGGGCCGGTTCTTCGGACGAGAGGAACTGGGTCTGATAGAGATGCGCATAGACGCCGTCACGAGCCAGCAACTCTTGATGCGTGCCGCGCTCGACGATGCGACCGCCATCGATCACCAGGAGGGTGTTGGCGCGCTGCACCGTGACTAGACGGTGGGCGATGACCAACGAGGTGCGGCCGCTCATCAGCTCTTGCATGGCGTCCTGGATCAGCGCCTCGGTGCGCAGATCGACGCTGGAGGTGGCTTCGTCCAGAACCAGGATGCTGGGCTGCACCAGGATGACCCGTGCCAGACAGATGAGCTGGCGTTGACCGAGGGAGAGGTTGGTGGATCCCTCCTGGATGTGGGTGTCATAGCCATCAGGCAGATCGCTGACAAATTCGTGGGCATTGGCGGCCTTGGCCGCTGCCACGATCTCCTCCTGACTGGCGGTGGGCCGGCCAAAGGCAATGTTCTCAGCGATGGTGCCCTGGAACAGGAAGGGCTCCTGCGGCACCACGCCCAACCGTCGGCGCAGCGAGTCGAGCTTGACGTCGCGCACATCATGTCCGTCGATGCGCACGGCGCCGCTGGTGACGTCGTAGAAGCGCATCAACAGGCTGGCGATGGTCGTCTTGCCGGCGCCGGTAGGGCCGACCAGCGCCACCGTCTCGCCGGGCTGCACCTCAAAGGAGACATCCTGCAACACCGGCGCGTCCTTGACGTAGCGAAAGTCCACATGGTCAAACTCGACGTGGCCCTTGACCTCTTCAAGCTCGATGGCGTCGGGCTTGTCCTGGATCTCGGGGTTGATGTGGATGATCGACTGCACCCGCTCACCACCGGCCATGGCCGCCTGCCAGGTGTTAAAGATCATGCTCAGGTCCAGAATGGGCTGGAAGAGGCGCGAGGTGTAGGTCAAGAAAGCGACGATCACGCCCACCGTGACGGTGCCGGCGATGGCAGAGCGCCCGCCGAACCAGAGGATGATGGCCACCGCCAAAAAGCTCATTACCTCAAGAACGGGGGTGAAAAAGGAAGACAGCGCGACGGCAGAGACGTGGGCGTCGCGGTTCTCGCGATTTACCTGGTCAAAGTCACGGCTGGTGCGATCCTCTTCGGCAAAGGCCTGAATGACGCGCATGGCGCTCAGGTCCTCGGCCAAACGACCGGTGAGGATGCTCACCTTCTCGCGGGTGTTGCGATAGGCGACACGGGCATAGCGGCCAAAGATCAGCGTGGCGATGACCATGATCGGCAACACCGACAGCGTCATCAACGCCAGGCGGGCGTTGAGCAAGAACATGACCACCGTGATGCTGATGAGCAGCACAAAGTCGTTCAGCATGGAGATGATGCCATTGGCCAGCAAATCGTTGATCACACCTACGTCGCTGGCCATGCGCGCGATGAGCGTCCCAGTCTCGTGGGTATCAAAGTAGCTCATCGAGAGTTCCTGATACTTGGTGAACAGTCGATAGCGCATCACCTGTAACAGGCTGTTTCCCACGGTGCCCAAGGTCAGGCGCTGTCGCCAGCTTACGATGAAATCCAACCCATAGGCGACCATGATGGCCAGCGCCATCCAGATCAGGCCGGAGGTATCGCCCACGGCGATATAGTCGTCGATGGTCGTCTTGATCAAAAAGGGCGCCAGCAAAGCCAGGCCCGAGCTGACCAGCATCCAGGCCGCGCCTTCGAGCATCTTGCGGCGATAGGGCACCAAATAGCCCAGTAGCTCACGGACGATTTGCCAGTCAAAGACTTTGCCCTGAACCTCGGTATAGTCGCGTAGGTGAACGTGAGGTCTATGAACGCCGCCTGTAGGACCGAATCCAAAACCCATGGTTACTAACTCCCCGCCAACGCCGCCGCCGCTCGGGGCGACGCGGGCTGGCCATTTTCTTGTCTGAGCTGTCGATAATAGATCTCGGCATAGATGCCCGATTCGCGGATCAAATCCTGGTGCTTGCCGCGTGCCACCAA
>SKLG01000104.1 GCA_007123335.1 Anaerolineae bacterium
ATGCACGTATGTGTGGGGGGCTATCATCACTGGATTGCCCCCGTTGGGCGATGCATCCATCGCAGCAACTCCGTTGATCGCGCTAAGCGCTGTGGCCATGTTGGTGACCACGCAGGCGATCAGGCCCCTGGAGCGTCTGATCCAACGCGTCTGGTACGGCAGCACACCCGATTATGCCCAGACGGTGAGCGGGCTGGCGCGCTCTCTGGCGGCTACCCTGGATCGGGGCAGCCTCGCCTTTTTGCTGCTACACGAGCTTTGCGATGTCATGGATCTCACCGGTGCGGGGCTCTTGTTGCGGGACGCACGCTGGCAGCTCGCCTGGGCGGCGGGAACGGGCATATCGCTTCCTGAGGGTATAGAGCCCGTGCTTGGCGGTGATGGCGCGTTGGCGAGACAGCTCAGAGCGGAGCGTCAGCCCATACGCCATCAAGAACTGTGCGGGAAGCTGGAACTCGACTGGGCGTCGAGCCCTTTGGAAAAGTGGCTGCTGAGCCAAGCGAATATCGGCGTATGGTTGCCTTTGGCCGGCTTTGGGCCCGGCGCCGAAAACACTCTATGCGGGGTGCTGGTGCTGGGATGTAAGGTCACGGAGGACTTGTTCACGTCCGAGGATATGCGCCTGCTGAGCACCATCGCCGATCAAGCGAGCGTCGCCGCACAGAATGTGCTCCTCAGTGAGGAAAAGGCGTTGGCTGAGCAGCGCCTGGCTGAGGCCGGTAAGCTAGAGGCCATCGGACGCCTCGCCGCTGGCATCGCCCACGATTTCAACAACATCCTCACCAGCATCTTGGGGTATACCTACCTGATTCAGAGTCGCGGTGATCTCGCCACCGAGATACAAGAAGACCTCGATATCATTGTGCAAGAGGGGCAGAGAGCGGCCCGATTGATTCAGCAGATCCTGGACTTTGCGCGCAAGTCGATGGTCCAGTTCCAGCCACTAGACCTGCTGAGCTTTCTCAAAGAAACGATCAAGCTCTTGCAGCGCACGCTACCCGAGACGGTGCGCATCGTGCTACAGGTCGGCCCTGCTGACTATGCGATACTCTCTGATCCCACCATGATGAGCCAGGTGATGACCAACCTCGCGGTAAATGCCGTCGACGCGATGCCCGATGGCGGCGAGCTGCGCATCAGCCTGGATCGGTTGATGATCGCCCCAGGGCAGCCCACTCCGCTGCCCGACATGGAACCCGGAGACTGGGTCGCCATCGCGGTGCATGACACAGGCACAGGCATCCCTGAAGACGTTCTCGCGCACATCTTTGAACCGTTCTTTACCACCAAGGAGGTAGGCAAGGGAACCGGCCTCGGCCTGGCGCAGGTCTATGGCATCGTCAAGCAGCATGGCGGGGCCATTGGCGTCGAGACATCGGTGGGCGTGGGCACGACGTTCACGCTCTATCTTCCGGCGCTAGAAACCATCGATAAAGACCGACAACCTGCCCCCAAAAGTGAGATCGTATCGGGGCATGGCGAAACCGTCATGGTCGTTGAGGACGAACCTGTGGTGCTGAGATCGCTCACCCGCATGCTCGAGCTGGCGAACTATTGCGTGGTGCCGGTGCGCGATGCTCAAGAAGCAGTAGAGATATTCCAGTATCGGGACGGCGATATCGCTCTGCTCATCACCGATATGGTCATGCCCGGCGTCGGCGGATGGGACTTGATCACCTATCTGCGCAAACGGCATCCTACCCTGAAGGCATTGGTGGTCACAGGATATCCTCTGGCAGAGGAGGATCATGCGCTGCTCTCGTCAGGTATCGTGAATTGGCTGCCCAAGCCGGTGACGGCGGCGGTCCTGTCCAAGCGTGTGGCCGAGATGCTGTCCACTAAGCCAGAAGAGGATTGTGCCAAGCAAGATATATCCCTGAAGAATATGTTATCCCATGTCGTGAAGGAGAGAGAGAAAAGTGACCGATACCCGATGGAAGGTAGCCACCTTTAACGCCAACTCGATCCGTGTGCGTCTGACGCAGATACTCGACTGGTTGGAGCGGACCGACGTGGACGTTCTGGCGGTGCAAGAGACCAAGGTCCAGGATGAGAGCTTTCCGGCCGAGGAGATACGTGAGGCTGGTCTTCACGTCGTCTATCGCGGCCAAAAATCGCGCGCTGGTGTGGCCATCATCAGCCGCACCGAGCCTGAGGAGGTGCGCTACGGGCTAGGCGATGGCGAGGACGAGGCACGGTTGATTCGCTGTGTGATCGACGTGGGTCAAGGCGCCAAGGTGTCCCTGGTGAATACCTATGTGCCGCAGGGGCGCGAGATGGGTTCAGACGAGTTTCAATACAAACTGCGCTGGTTTGAGCGACTGCGCGAGCTATTCGATGGCGAGTACGCTCCCGACGAGCCATTGCTGTGGGTGGGGGATATGAATGTAGTCCCTGAACCCATCGACGTCTTTGAGCCCGAACGCCATGAGGGCCACGTGGACTATAATCCAGAGGTGCGCGAGGCGCTGGCAATGGTATGCGACTGGGGGTTCGTCGATGTGGTGCGCCAGCAACATCCCGACGAGCCCAACCTTTACAGCTACTGGGATTACCGCGCCAAGAATCCTGTAGCCGAGCACAAGGGCTGGCGGGTGGACCATATCATGGCCACCGAGCCGCTGGCCGAGCATTGTGTGGCCGCATGGATCGATACCGAGGCACGGCTGGCCGAGCGCCCCTCTGACCATACTTTTGTTGTGGCCGAGTTCGAGTTGTAGGCGCAGCTATGGGGCGCGGGCGTCATCGCGCGAAGAGCGGGTCAGAGACCCGCGCCCCATTACGTGGTCCTTGCCCACGCTCCTTCGCGTGGTCCTCGCACGTACCCCAACTATGGGCGCGGGCATCCTCGCTCGAAGAGCGGGTCAGAGACCCGCGCCCCATTATGCGGTCCTAGCACGCGCCCCTCCGCGTGGGCTAGGCGCCAGCAGGCCAGATAGCCTCTAGCGAGCGGGCGGTGGCGGCCACCGCCTCGTCAGTAGGCAGGGCGCGGACGGC
>SKLG01000114.1 GCA_007123335.1 Anaerolineae bacterium
GTCGTCTCCAAGCACTGGGCGGAGGGCGGCATGGGCGCCGCAGCCCTGGCCGAGGCCGTCGTCGCGGCTTGCGAAAAGCCCAGCAATTTCGAGTTCCTCTACCCGCTGGATTGGTCCATCAAGCAAAAGATCGAGCACATCGCCAAGACGATCTATAACGCCGAGGGCGTGACCTATGAGCCACGGGCCGAGGAGCAGATCGCCAACTATGAGCGGGCCGGGTTCGGCGACCTGCCCATCTGCATGGCCAAGACGCACCTGAGCCTGAGCCATGACCCGACGCTCAAGGGCGTCCCCACCGGCTTTACCCTGCCGGTGCGTGAGGTACGCGCCAGCGCGGGCGCCGGCTTTATCTACCCCCTCATCGGGCAGATGAGCACCATGCCGGGTCTGGCCACCTATCCGGCGTACATGAACATCGACCTGGATGAGGACGGCAACGTCGTCGGTCTTTCGTAGACGTATCTAGTGTTTGCAGTGGCGCCGGACACCGGCTGCGCCCCAGGTGCTGCCGGTGCCCGGCCCAAAGGTATGGAGGACAGTATGAAAAAGTTCACGATCAGTGTGCCCACCATGTATGCCGATCACCACGTCCTCAAGGTGCGCCAGATCCTGGGCGAGATGGACGGGGTGACGAACGTGGTGGCCAGCTCGGCGGGTCGGCGTGTGACCGTCGAGACCGACGACGGGCTGACGCCGCAACAGGTCGGCAGCGTCCTGGAGCGGGCCGGGTATCCGCCCAACATGGAGCCCGTCCTGCCTGAACACCCCCAGAGATCAAAGGATGGTTCTTCCTGGTACACGCTCATCCACCGCGTCACCTGGACCAATCCCGCTGATCCGGGGACGTCGATCAGTGGTGGGCGTTGAGCGCCCAGGGGCAGGGGCTAGCTGGCAATGAGCGCGATGCATGCTTTACACCTCTGTCCATCGGCTTTCGCCTTGAGATTGGAGTGTATGATGATTCTTTATAGTGAGGAGTATCCCCATGGCTGATGAAAGAAGTGTTGATAGCGCGGCTTGCGAGGTCCTCGATGGCTGCGAAGATCTGGTGACGTCCTTTGATCGGGCGAGCACCCTCAAAGCCTGTCCCATCGGCGCTGAAAGCCTCTGCTGCAAAGTGTGCTACATGGGCCCCTGTCGCCTGGTGGGCAAGAATGATCGGGGCGTCTGCGGCGCCACTCGCGCCACCGTCGCCGCACGCAACTTTGCCCGCTCGGTGGCCGCCGGCGCCTCGGCCCACTCGGACCATGGCCGCGACTTGGCCTTTACGCTCATCGCCGTGGCCAAGGGCGAGGCCCAGGGCTATCGCATC
Organism: Anaerolineae bacterium; assembly: GCA_007123335.1. Classification (GTDB taxonomy): domain Bacteria; phylum Chloroflexota; class Anaerolineae; order UBA1429; family UBA1429; genus SKLG01. Next base: position 1,316 of record SKLG01000114.1, read on the forward strand.
CGCGACGAGGCCAAGCTCTATTCTGTGGCCGGGATGTTGGGCATCAAGACCGAGGGCCGCAGCGTGAACGACATCGCCCTGGACGTCGGCCAGGAGGCGCTGGACAACTTTGGGCGGCAGCGGGGCAAGGTCAGCTACCTCTCTCGCGCCACCAAGAGGCGCCAGGCCCTGTGGGAAAAGCTGGAACTTGAGCCCCGTGGCATCGACCGCGAGGTCGTCGAGTTGCTTCACCGCACCCACATGGGCGTGGACCAGGACGCCGAGCACATCCTCGACGCCACCATGCGCACCGCCATGGGTGACGGCTGGGGCGGCTCGATGCTGGCCACCGATATCAGCGACATCCTCTTTGGCACCCCCAGCCCGCTGCAAAGCAAGATCAACCTGGGCGTGCTCCAGGACGATCAGGTCAATATTGTCGTGCACGGCCACGAGCCCACCCTGTCAGAGATGATCGTAGCGGCGGCATCCGACCCAGAGCTGCTCGAATACGCCGAGTCCAAGGGCGCCAAGGGCATCAACCTGGCCGGCATCTGCTGCACGGCCAACGAGGTGCTCATGCGCCACGGCATCCCGCCGGCGGGCAATTTCCTCTCTCAGGAGTTGGCCATCGCCACCGGCTCGGTCGAGGCCATGGTGGTGGATGTGCAGTGCATCATGCAGGCCCTGACCGATGTGGCCAACCGCTTCCACACCAAGCTGATCGCTACCTCGAAAAAGGCCAAGGTCGAGGGCGCCGAGTACATGCCTTTTGACGAGCACAAGGCCTATGACAGCGCCAAGGCCATCATCCGCTCGGCCATCGATGCCTATCCGCAGCGCGGCGCGACCCGCATCCCGGCCGTTACCGAGGAGCTGATCGCCGGTTTCTCCCACGAGTATATCGGCTACATGCAGGGCGGCCTCTACCGCAACTCGTTCCGTCCACTGAACGACGCCGTGGCCTCTGGGCGCATTCGCGGCCTGGCCGGCGTGGTGGGCTGCAACAACGCCCGCGTCAAGCAGGACGAGGGCATCACCAAGATCATCCGCGAGCTGATCCGCAACGACGTGCTGGTGGTCGTCACCGGCTGCGCCGCCACCGGCGCCGCCAAGTATGGCTACCTGCGGCCCGAGTTCATGGCCGAGGCCGGCGCCGGCCTGCGCGAGGTCTGCGAGGCCATCGGCATCCCGCCGGTGGTGCATGTGGGCTCTTGCGTCGACAACTCGCGCATCCTGACCATCCTCACCCAGTGCGCCACCGAGGGCGGCCTGGGCGACGACATCGCGGACCTGCCCGCCGTGGGCATCTGCCCCGAGTACATGTCCGAGAAGGCTGTCGCCATCGGCACCTACTGCGCGGCGTCTGGCGCCTATGTGCTCTTTGGCGTGCACAACCCCGTCGGCGGCAGCCCCGAGGTCGTCGATCTCATCGCCAACGGCTGGATGAATAAAGTCGGCGGCGGTATCGTCTGGGAACCCGACATTGATAAATTGCTGGAGCTGGCCTTCAAGCACATCGATAGCAAGCGCGAAGAGGCCGGTCTGGCCGAGTACGATCCGATGCGCTTTGGCGAGAGCGGCGACCGACTGATCGAAGCACTGGAGAAGCAGCTTGGCCAAGAACAGGCCGTCGGACTCTATACGGCGACCCCAGCAGCCGAATCGTAGGAGTTGTAAACCATGTCTCGATATATA
>SKLG01000500.1 GCA_007123335.1 Anaerolineae bacterium
AACGGCGTCAGTCCGAGGAGGCTGATACCCGCGAAGGTCAGCCCCAGGGACGCATCCGGGGGCGGAAACGCCAGGGCGCGCTCAGGTCTCAGGGTGATCGGCCAACAGGTGATCGCATAGTCGCCACGAGGGGCGGGGTCGGTTTGGGTGTGGATGGACAGCGTCAAGTCGAAGCGGTCATCATCCTGTCTCAGTATGCCAAGGCCCATGTTGAGAGCGACGATCCAGCGCTGCACCTCCTCAGCAAGGTTCTGAGCGCGCTCTGCGTCCCTGTCAACCTCGGGCTCGGCGCCGGGCGCAAAGGGTATCAACAGTGACCGGAGCGTCGCGTCATCGTCAGCCCCGCCCAACACCCGATCGATGCCCACGCGATGCTTGGATCCCTGCAGCTCCACCATGAACTCCACGTTACGCTGAAAGGCCGCGTTGGTGGCGTTGGCTGAACCTACCAACCAAGTGGCATGCTGGCCCGATTCGAGCACAAAGAGCTTGCCGTGCAGACCCGAGGGCTCGGGGCGGGCACCTGTCACTTCGGCGCCTGTGTCCTCAGCCGTATCCACGTCGGCGTCGGCCATGGCGTGCTCGTCCAGCACGTAGAGCGTCTCGAAGCGTCCGCGCGTGTCCGGCTGCAGGTCACCGATGCTATCCGGTCGCGAGATCAACACATGCTGCGCGCCGTCTTGAGCGACGCGTTGAAGAAGCTCGTTGCTCAGAAAGGGCGAGATGATCATGACCCGGTCATAGGGCGGGTTGCATGGGAACCGTCCGCGTCCGCGCAGGCCCAAGGGATGCAAGGCAAGATTCTCCCGGCTAAAGGGCTCTGGCGCGACAAAGCGCACCCGCCTCACCTCATCCTGTAGCAGGTCGATATCGTGCCGGATGCGCTCGCTCACCCCGTGGCAGGCGAGGGTAGGTAGCGCCTGGATCAGGTCACCAAGGGGATGGTTGCGGGCAAAGGCGTATCGTCGCGTCTCGTCCAGCTCGCCATCGAGGCGCAGCATCAAGTCCCAGGAACGATCGAATGTGAGGTTGCGACTCAGGTTCAGCAGCCGATAGACCGGGGAGGCCTCGCCGTCGTTTGCCAGGTAGCGGAGGAGCCAGATCTTGGGATGAAAGACCGCGCGGGGGCGGGGAGGGCGCACCTCCACGACCATCTCCTCGAGTAGGCTGTAGAGCTGATTATCCGACGGCGGGACGGCGATGCGTCCGGCCTGGCAAAAGAGCGCCAGGCGGTCGGCGTGCCGACGCAGGCTTTCGAGCAGAAGCAACGGGTCCGTGAGGGCTTCGTCGGTTGACAGGTCGGACACGGTGAGCGACAGCGGCACGATCAACAGGCTGAGCAGGTCGAGGGTGAAGGTAGTACCCACGCCGCGATCAAAGCGATAGCCATCAGGAGCGCGTAGGTTGTCCACCAGGAGGGTGCGAACGTCAGGCGCCAGCATCTTTTACTCCACTGAGGGCGTTGAGGATGTCATCGGTGATGCGCTGAGCGATGCTCCAACGAAAGTCGAGCTGGAAGGCGCCCGCTGCGCCGCTCCAGGTCTCTAGGTGCCGCGGGCTGGCAAAGCGCGAGCGCCCGCGCTTGAGGGCCATCTCACGGGTGCGCACCAAGGTGCGGGCGTGTTGGTCGATACGCACATCGGGGATGGCGCTGCTCAGCACCAGATCCAGCCAGCTGTCGATGAAGCGCCGCGTGGGCACCGGCGTCCGACGCTCCTCATCCACCAGAGCCCAGAAGGCGCCACGGTCCCAGCGCCGCAAGCGAGCATCTTGGGCCGCCAGATCCTCTCGCCAGGCCTCCAGCGCTTCCTCGTACTGGGCGATTCGCTCCTCCCAATCGCGCAGCTCGGCCAGCATCAGGTTGTAGAGCAGTGAAGCGCCATAGATGGCCTCGGACAGGTTCTGGGCATGGCCGATCCAATCTTGTTGGTGCTTAGGAAAGAGCGCTAGCTGCGGGTGTTCCCAGACGAACTGGGCCTGCACCCCCGGCTGGCAGCGATCCACCAGCGTGGTCAGCAGGCTCTCGGGGCAGGAGAGGATCAATCGCTCGCGCAGGTATTGCGCCTCTTCCGGGCGCAGCGCAAAGCCGGCCTCTTCAGGAAATCCCTCGGGCATCTCCGGCAAGCCGGGATCCCAAACCTCCTCACCCCAGCCTGCCACCGGCTCATTGTCGTCGGTTCGTGGGCGCAGGCGCTGCTGCAGACGGCGGCGCTCCAAGGCGCGATGGCTGGTCTCTTGCGAGCCGGACAGGCGTCGGATGCCCCAGACAGCGAGCCCGTTCCAGTAGATGCTGGATGGAAAGCGCTGGAGGCTGGCGCCTGCGCGTGCGCCGATGATCCCCTCGCGGTCCTCGGAGGCCTGCAACGCGCCGATCAGCGTCACCTCGTCGCGGCGGAGGCTGCGTTCGATCCTGGCCGCGTCAAAGCGCCGCTCTTCGTAGGAGCGATAGAGCCAGGGCACAAAGAGAAAGTAGCGCGCGCGGGTCTGGATCGTGCTGGTGCCTGGGAAGAAGCGGTTCGCCAGGGCATCGCGCACCATGCCCAGGCCTAGCTCGTCCAGCGTGTTGCGCTGGCGAAAGAGCGAGACCACCTCGATCATGCGGCGGCGTTGTTCTTCGGAAAAGTCGATCCAGGCGATGGAGGATTGTAGCATCAGGTCGTCTCCTGTGACCTCAGTTCCCCTTGCTGTACTCGGCCAGTATATGGCTCATTCTCGATCTGGGTGATTGGCTTGCGCCAAACTGTGGCAATCACTTCGCCCGATATGCCGCCAGGTTATACAGATAAATGGGACCCGTAATAGCTGTTGTCCGATCGCCGGACTATCATGTAAAAGGCCTTGACGTCAGTGCCTGACCACTCCCACCACCAATACGCTGCAGGTTCGTCGCATTCACCATCACTATTGGCATCTTTGCAAAGTTGCAAAGACCTCCCGAGCCTGGCCCAGCAATCCAGAGATGCGCCCATCATCATCAGCCGCCGTGCGTCCGGTCAACCCATGCAGCCACCGTGCGGGTAGGCGGTTCACACCATGCAGCGCCCCCACGGCGCTATCCACGATGGCGGCGATTGTGTCGTTATCTTTGGTATCGTTCACCGCCCGCACCAGCGCCTCCTCCGGGTCATGACCATGACACATGAGGATGTACAGCACACTGGGAACGGTCTCAAGCAAAAAGGCCCCGGAATACCAGGAATCCCCCGCCTCGCGCACCGAGAGGCCCTGCCGGTAGGCTGGTGCCACGTACTCGGCGACAAAGCGCCAGAGCGGACCACGGTATTCCTGATAGGCGCCCCCGCGGGGCACGAGGCATCCCTCACCCTCTAATCCCCTGGCCAGCGCAACATAGGTCTCCGGCCACCACAACGGGTCCGGTGGCTCGCTCATGCCGAGCAGGCACCAGAGCATGTACACCCACGCCAGACAGGCCGAGGTCGAAGCCGCGTCATTGTGCGTGACGATCGCTGCCAACACCGTATCTGCCCACAGAGATGCGCTACCGCTGCGCAGGTGCGGGATCAACACTGGAGCAATGCGCATGAGGGCGCCATTCCCCGCCGAGTGCGCCGCGCAGCGATGCCAGGGTCGCATCCCACTCTGGTAGTTGGAGACGAACTCTTTGACGGCGGAGCCTATGCCGTAGATCGGCTGGGCGCAGAAGCGCTCCGCGAGATGCCCGGCATCAAGCCCGTCGTCGGACAGCAACTGCTCCAGTGTCCAGAATGTGAGTTGCGTATCATCCGACGGCACACCGCCGGCGGCGTACCGGTTGGGCAGGTAGTCGCGTATCTCTCCATGGAGTCGTTGTCTCTCATTGTGGAGCTTACCCTCTGTGGTGTTGCCCAGTGCATCTCCGATGGCCAGCCCGAGCATCATGCCCTCCACCCGCCCCCAATCCAGGTCGTCTGGCAAGGTTGGTGGAGTAGAATCAAAAAGAGAGCCGCGTACGAGGCGGCTCTGCTCACGACGAAAGAGATCGTCGAGCAGTAGCCTGTTGTTATTCATGGCTGATCTCCTTCATTCGCAATCCACCCAACGAACCGTGCCAGCATAGTTCAGCAGACACAGCCCCGCCCGCGGACGTACGCCCAGCAGGCGCTCGGCGGCGCTCTGGTAGCGGCGCACCTGGTTGACATAGCCCTCTTGAGTGAGCATGCCGATCAGCGCCTCCTCATCCCTGATGTCGTCGGTCTTGAAATCCACGACCACCCAGCCTTTAGCCGTCTCGTATAGGGCGTCGATGACGCTGCTCTCCATCCCTTGCGTCGTGGTCAGGCTGTAGGGGACCTCGTGATAGCGCCGTCGGGCAGCGGCCATCTCGGCATAGAGAGGCGTATCCTGAAAGCGCCTCAACAGCCGCGCTGCCCTGCGCACCGCATCGTCGCGCTCCGTCTCGGCGGTGATGCCGTACCCATGGGCCTGGGCGTCGGCCCATGAGTGTAGGTCGCGTCCACGGGCGTCATCTGGAAAGTACCATAGGGCCAGTGCGCCATGCACGAGCTGACCCACGACCCAGGCTGGCGCCCTGGCATGCCTCTGTCTCGGCACGACGCGCCACACCCGCCGGGGCGGATCGACGGCAGCCTCCAGGATGGCGTCGTCAGGCCGCCGAGCAACTGGTAGCATGGCCAGCAATGGCAGCTCCTCCGGCAAGGGCATGGGCTCGGGGCCTGGCCTGTAGGCGCGATCTGGCGCCCCCGAATACTCCTCGGCATAGAAGTAGCAGGCCATAGGCTGCCCGGCGAGATCGCGGCCTACTATGCGCATGGGCTCCCCATCAGGTTCCACGGCCTCAATCCCAAGGACGTTCGCCAGGCGTGCCCAGCAGCTACCTTTCCGCGCGGCAGGCAGTCCGCTGATGATGAGCAGCTCCTGCGCCCGCGTCGCTGCCACATAGAGCAGCCGGTCGCCCTCGGCGTCCTCCTGATCGAGCTCGCCTTGGTGAGCCAGGCAGTGGGAGGCTGGAAGCTCTTCATCCTGCTTAATCGGCAGCACCAGTCCGAGATCAGGCGTGATGAGAGGCTCTCTTCTATCCCCTCCCCCCCAGCTCACCTCGCCTATGACCACAACCGGGAACTCGAGGCCCTTGGCTGCGTGGACGGTGAGGAGTTGAACGGCGCCCTCAGAGATGGTGCGCGCCTCGCCCTCACGGGTGCCGACGTCGCGCAGCTGCTGCACGTACTCGACGAACGCGCCGATGGCGACCATCTCGCTGGCATAGGCGTCGGCCAAGAGCTTGGCCAGATTGCGCGAGCCCCGCGCCTGTCCCGCGCGCAGCAGCGCCGCCCGATAGCCGGTGGCGTCGAGAAATGCCTTGAGCACGTCGGCGACGGGCACGCGCCCGGCCAGCCCGTGCAACTCGTCGATCAGCGTGCACGCGGCCCGCATCTCAGGCCGTTCCTCCTCAATCGCCGCCAGATCGCTATCTGTGAGCCATGCCCATAGCGAGGATGCCCCATCGTGGCGCTGCGCCTCCCGCAGCCGATACAGAGCCATGTCCGAGAGCCCACAGACCGGAGAGCGCAGCAGGCCAGCCAGAGCCAGATCGTCGGTAGGGTCGTCGATGGCCTGCAGCGCGTTGAGCACATCCCGCACCTCGGGACGGTCATAGAACCCGCGCCCAGCTACAGTGATGAATGGGATGCCCGCAGCCTCCAACGCGTCCTCATAAGCCGCGAACGACGACGTGGCCCGGCAGAGGATGGCGATATCGCCGTAGCCCAGTCCGCCGCCGTTCCCGCGGCCCGTGTCTGCGCCACATAGGGTTGAGGCGTCATCGCCCTCCACCAGAGCCACCAACCGACTAGCCAGGGCCTGGGCCGCTCGATTCAGCGCTCCACCCTTCTTGCTCCCCTGAGCCAGATGCAGCTCCAAGAAGGGCGCCTGGACCCCGGCGATGGCCGCCTGGCGGTGGGGCACGAGGGGCGCGAATGGCTCGACGAAGGGGCGACCCGGGTCCTCGACCTCGCCCAGCACCGGCTTAAGGAGCGCATTCAGGATCTCGATCAGGGCGTGATGTGCGCGATAGGAGGTCTCCAGGCTATGGCAGGCCCCGCGCTCGCCAATCTTGCTCCATACCTCGCGAAAGACGGTGACGTCCGCCCCCCTGAAGCGATAGATCGACTGCTTGCCATCGCCCACGATGAAGAGACGGCCGCCCTCGCCGTTGAGCAGCTCCAGCAGCGCGCCCTGGCGGGCGTTGGTATCCTGGAACTCGTCCACCAGCAGCGACTCGATCTCGGTCTGCCAGTAGGCGCGCACGGCGGGGTCATCGCGCAGCAGCGCCAGCGCCTTGGCCTCCAGATCGTCAAAGTCCAGAGCTCGTCGCTCGGCCTTGCGCGCCTCATAGCGCTGCGAGGTCCACTCGTAGAACGCGCGCAGTGCCGGGTAGTGGGCGGCCACTTGCGCATCGGCCTTGTTCAGGCTGAGGGTCAACATCGGCGCCTGGGCTCTCCACAGCTCGCGCAGCGCCTTTAGCGCACCCTTGACTTCGGCCAGCTCGTCCTTGCCGCCAGCCCAGGCCGCCTGTCTGCCGCCGCTCAGGTTGATCCCTGCCAACGCGGAGAAGGCCTCCTCACGCGGCGCGTTCTGGCAGGACATGGCCTCCAGCGCCAGGTCGCGCTGTTGCGCCATTCTATCATTGGGGTCCAGCGGCTCGCAGTGCTCCAGGACGCCCACGGCCTCGCAGAAGGTCGCATCCCCTAGAAACGCATCCCAGGCCGAGTCCCGCGCCGCGGCGAGTGCTCGCTCCCAACGCTCCAGCGGCTCCTCCGGCTCCTGAACATCATCGCCCCACATTGCGCCCAGCTGCAGACGGTGCTGTAGGAAGGTGCTCGCTAGTTGGCGGAGGTCGCTCTCCCCCAACAGGGCAAAGAGCGTCACGGTCAGCGGGTCATCGGCCGCCCAGGTCAGGGCCTCGTCGGCCACCTGCGCCTGCAACAATGCCATCTGGCCTTCGTCGAACATATCAAAGCGCGGATCGATGGCTGCCTCGGCGGGATGGTGCCGCAGGATCTCGGCACACAGGCTGTGGATCGTGCCGATGCGCGCCGCGTCCAGCCCGCTGTAGAGCCCCTGCCAGCGTTCGCCCTCGGCGGCGTCTAACCCCGGGGTATCCAGGTAGGCACGCACCGCCTCGCGCACCCGGTTGCGCATCTCACGGGCCGCCTTGCGGGTGAACGTGATCGCGACCACGGCGCGCAGCGGCACGCCCTCGGCCAGCAGGGCCAGGTATCGCGCCACCAGGGTGCGGGTTTTCCCAGTGCCCGCCCCTGCGGTGACAGCCACGTCGCTGCCCCGGGCCAGGATGGCCGGGACCTGCTCGGCGCTGGGCTTCATCTGGGCCACGATCGGGTGCAGGTCGTTATCCACGACTCCCTCCTACCATCTCCGACTCTGATGCCAACAGAACGCGGCGCCTGAACAGTAGCTTGGGCAGCCGCCATCCGGAGGCTGGGGCCGGAACCGCCCCGCTCGCACGCCCTCCAAGGCATCTCTGGCATGGGCGACCGCAACCACCATGGCGCCCGGCGGACCGCCCTCAAACCGCGATAGCGTGAAATCGCTACGCTCGGCCTGCTGCACGTGCCAGTAGAACCCCTCGACCACGTGCCCTAGCCCCAGCGCCTCCTCCACGGCCTTGGCGTACAGGGGCAGCTGTAGCTTCCGGCCCTCGGCCATCGCCCGTGGGCTGTAAGCACTCTTGCCAGCGGTCTTGTAATCCACGATGCGCAGGTCTCCGTTGAGCGCACGGTCGACCCTGTCGACCAGGCCCCGCAGCAGCACACTGTCCCCCTCCTCATCGCCATCCAGCACCAGAAACGCCTGCCCGTCCAGCCCAAAGGCCTGCTCATGGGCATGGGGCACGTATCCCCCGGGAGACTCGGCCAGCGCCTGAAGGGAACGCCGCACGTTCTCAATGATCTCCTCCCGCGTATGTGTCCACCAGCGGGTCGGTCGGAACCGCTCTCGTCGCGGGGCTTGATCCAGAATCTGCTTCGCGATCTCGGGCAGAGCGTCCAGGAGCTGCTCCAGATCGCTCGGATCGCCCACCCGGGAATAAAGCTGTGCCAGGATGCGATGATACAGCGTGCCCAGTTGCCGCCCATCGAGCCCTTCGCTGGGTGGCTGCCGCGGCTCCAGGGCCAGGACGTTGCCCAGGAAGAACATCAAGGGGCACGTGCGGTACGTCTCCAGACGGCTGGTGCTCCAGACATGGTCGCGCCCAAACCGTTGGCTCCAGATGCCCACCCAGCGGGTAAGGTCCCCATCATAGGCTGTAGTCATGGCATCGGGCGAGCGGCTACGCTGCCATAGTACTGCGACGGCTCTCTCCATGGCCATCGTCCGCATCGGCGCACGCTCTCTGGCCCAGGCCCATGAGGCCGGGTCGGTGCGCGAGGCCACGCTAAGCATCAGTTCCGGCCAAGAAGCGGCCTCAGCGGGCGATGGGAAACTCTCGCCGCCCAGCTCGATGGGCTCCGTTCGGACGCGCCGCAGCACCTCTTCCCAGTAGGGCGAGGCTTGCCAGGGGGCGCCGTTGTCGGCGATCCGCGGACGGGTGAGGAGCAGCGCTTGGTCAGCGCGGGCGATGGCCTCATAGCCGTACTCGGCCTCGGCGCTCTGAGTGGATGGATCGATGGCCAGATCGAACTCGGTCCGCAATCGCTCGCGATCGGCGTCACGGAGCAGCGGATCCTCGGTCAGCGTGGTTGGAAACTCGCCCTCGGCGAGGCCCAGTATCGCCACGGCGCGGAAGCGGAGGCCGCGCGCCTGGTTCGCATCGACGACCAGCAGCGTCTCGCTATCGGTCGGCAGTGGCAAGCGATATGTGGCGGCCTGGACGGCCCCCAGCAGGTCAGCGACGAACCCTCCGTAGGACGTCGGCTCACAGTGGACAGCCTCCTCGGCCCACACGAGGCTACGCAGGACATCCTTGAGCGCCTGAAGCGCCGCCCAGTCTCGCTCGACCAGGTCTGCGGGTCCCTCCCGAACGCGGAAGACGGGCTCGTCGTCCGCAAGCCCAACCTCGTCTCCGGGGCCGCTCCCATCGGGCTCGGCGGAGCCGATCAGCTCCTCCAGCCAGGTTACAAAGACACGACATGGCTGTGGCCCCGTAGGCGGCGTCACCCGGGCCACAAAGCCTTCGAACTTGGCCCACAACGCCTTGGCAGCGTCTCTATCCGGCATGCCGCCCAGGACTCCGCCCGGCGCCTCGTCCTCTTGTACCTCGCCGTCTCCAGCGGGGTCAGCGGCCGCCAAGAGCTCGAAAGTCTCCCTCCAGGTCTCCAGCCCGCCTAATACGCTGCCCCAGCGGGCCACCTGCGCCAGCGCCTCGGCATCCTGTCGAGTGATGCCCAGCCTGTCCCAGGCAAAGTAGGGCGACCGCCAGGCCTCGACTGTCAGTCGCCAGGGAAAGGCGATCTCGCCGGGCACGGTCAACCGTAGCAGATCGAGCAGCGCCGCTACGGCGGGGTTGCCGCTCAAGGGAAGGCCATCTGCCATGTGGATCGGTATCCCAAACTCCGCGGCCACCGCCAGCACATGGGCGCGATAGGGCTCCATCCTGCGCGCCAGGAGCACCATCTCATTGAGGGCGAGCCCGTCGTTGACCAGGCGCTGCTTGAGCCAACGTAGCGCCGCGCGCGCCTCGGCCTCCCGATCGGGTGCGGCGATGAGAGCCACGGCGTCATCGGCGGGAACCGACGAGCTTTCGCCGCTAAGGAAGGTTGCCTCGACATGGCGCAGAGCCGGGGCGCGACTTGACAGAGACGATGTGGGCAGAGACTTGGCGACGATGCCCAACTCGTCCTCCAAGGCCTCGCGGGTGCGGTCAAGGCGCCGATGAACGATGCGCCGCGTCACGTTCTGCTCTATGCCGGTGAGCGTCACGATCAGCTCGCCTACACGCCCGGACAGCAACCGCAACACCCGTCGCTGCACCGTGGTGAGATCGTCAAAGCCGTCGATGTACACAGCGGGCCAACCAGACGGCACGTCCGAATGGCGCTCCAAGGCCTCAGCGGTTAGCCAGCCCAACCCAGCATAGTCCGCCCATCCGTGGGCCTGCAGGCTGGCCTGATAGCTCTGGTAGAGTTGAGCGAGCTCGGCGAGACGTGGCTCATCGCCCAATTGAGCCACCGCACCGATCAGAGCCTCCGGAAACACACCACCAGCTTTGAGCTCGGCGATCAGGTCCAACAGCACCTCGGCAAATCCGGGCATGTCGCGCACTGGAGCATAGTGATATAGCTCCGCCTGTGCGATGAGTGTGCGCAGCAGGCGATATCGGATCGGCTCCGTCAACAGCCGGTAGACCTCGCCGCTGGCGCTGAGCAGTTCGTGGTACAGATCATCAAAGGTGCCGACCCTTACACCTAGGGCGCCTCCCGCCTCCGCCAGGCGGCGCTGCCAGGCCCTGGCCTGCAAGCGCGTGGCTACCAGCACGCGAGGCTCTCCCATCAGTCCCTGAGCCATGGCCCGCGCACGGGCCACCAGAAAGGACGTCTTGCCGACAGCGACAGGGGCTAGGTACAGTTCGACGGGCATTGGGAACCTCCGACAACGGAGAGTTGCCGTGTTCAGAGAACGTGCACAAGGTCACGCCTTTTTCACGGCAATATCTATTCTAAAGTTGATAATTTATATTGTTTATTTTACGCCCAAAATCCTTGTTTTATATCCTTTAAACTGCTGCTATTGAGCTATCTATCGGTTCTTCTATATTGAACCAATCTCGAATGCTATTATCCTTGGTAAATAGGAACACTTGGTATCTCTCAGCCAAGCGAACCAGCAACTCGAGCATTCTCGTTAGGCGATCTGCGTCAAAGTTGACAAACGGGTCATCGAGCATGATCGGGATGGTCTCACCCTCATTGCCCATAAGCTGTGCGATAGCAGTGCGGAGCAGCACATATAGCTCGTCCTGAGTGCCATAGCTAAGAACCTCAGGCGCCTGCATGCTTCCCGTTTCTGGAACGGTAATGCCCAGGCTGAGGTCTGTGACGCCTACAATCGCCTCCTTATACTTGCCGTTCGTCACAAAAGAAAGGTTGTCATTGAGGATGCTCTGGAGACGTGGTGAGATCTCACGATGGTATTCCTCGGCAGCCTCCTGCAAGACCTCCTTGGCTCTATCGAGGCTTCGCCGATAGGACTCTAGAGTCGATATCTTGCTCTCCAGAAAGGCTATTTCCTCCTCTACCTCCGTCACAG
>SKLG01000393.1 GCA_007123335.1 Anaerolineae bacterium
CGAGGCCGTAGCGTTTCCCTTGAACTATCAAGTGTTGTTCGTTGGGCTGTTGATCTCGACAGTGGCGAGCGCTGCCATTTTTGCACGGTTGCGTGTGCCGCCCCTGTCTTCCGAGGCGAAAAAGCGCCGCAAGAAGGTCCCTCTTGCCCAAATGTTGCCCATGGTGCGTGGGAATCCTTCCTTCCAGCACTTTTTGCTGGCCGCATTGGTCTTTCGCATGGGTACGTATGTGCCGATGGCCCTTTATCCCATCTATCGCGTGCGTGTACTGGGCGCTACCGACGCATGGCTCGGATCACTCATGACGATCGAACGCGCTATGCAGATGGGTATCTTTTTTCTGTTGGGCAAGCTGCTATCTCGGCCACGCTATCGTCGTTGGCTGTGGATTCCCTGTCTGGGGATGGGACTGTTCCCCCTGACCACGGCGCTGGCCACCACGCCGACCATGCTATTGATCCCGGCTATCATTAGTGGCTTGATGGCGCCAGGCATGAGTGTCTTCTTGAGCAATACCCTCATCCAAGCTTCTCCCGATGGCCAGCGGCCAACCTTTGCGGCCATCAACACCTTTGCCGTTCAGCTTACGGCGTTCATCGGCCCCATGTTGGGAACCCTGCTGGCCGATGTCATCGGCATCCAAGGTGCGCTGGTGTTGGGCGCTGTGCTGCGCATGGCCGGTGCGGTAGCCTTCTGGCTGCTTGGGGTAGGCCGCCGCGCCTGACCCATTGTCGCGTGCCCCCTGTCACGCGTCACCCGCTTGACGCTCTGCCGATAAGCGCCTAGACTCGCAGATGGCGTGTGATGCGGCGCATCATCATTGCCAGCCACCGTGTCTATGATCGGGCTCAAGAAAGGGTGAGGGAACAGCATGAAGAGGAACGAACTAAAGCGCAAACTGCAGCGAGGCGAGGCCGTATTTGGGCCGTTCATGAATTGCAGTTACCCGGCCTTCATCGAGATTGTCGGGCTGTCGGGCTTTGACTATGCCATCGTTGACATGGAGCATGGCCCGTTGGGGGTAGAGACTGCTGAGGACATGTGCCGCGCCGCGCAGGGCGTGGGCCTCGACCCCATCGTGCGCGTGCGCAAGAACGACGCGCCCCAGATTCAACGCGCTCTGGACATTGGCTCGGCCGGGGTGCAGGTGCCGCAGATCGAGACCGTGGAGCAGGCCCAGGCTGCCGTGCGCGCGGCCAAATATCAGCCCATCGGCATGCGCGGCATCTCGCTCTTTACCCGCGCCGGCGACTATGGGGCGTTGGGTCTTCAGGGCATCACCGATCGCCTCAACGAAGAGCAGATGCTCCTCATCCACATCGAAGGCGTACGCGGCTTGGAGAACCTGGAGGAGATCGTCGCCGTTCCCCACATCGACGTGGTCTTTCTCGGCCCCTATGATCTCTCCCAGTCCTTTGGCATCCCCGGCCAGGTGAACGATCCACGGGTGGTGCAGGGGATGACCGATGCGGTGGCCAAGATTCGCGCGGCGGGCAAGGCGGCCGGTACCTACGCCAACGATGCCGAGACGGCGCAACGCTGGATCGATGTCGGCATCCAGTATATCTCGCTGGGCGTCGACGTGAATATTTTTGCCACGGCCTGCCAGAATCTGCTGGCATCCTTCAAAAAGTAGCCGAGAGGAGGCCCATTCCATGAATCATCGCGAACGTCTGTTGGCCGTGATAAACGGCGAGCCCCCTGATCGCATTCCCTGGGCGCCACGCATCCTGCTATGGTATAACGCGCGCAAGTTGACCAACACCATGCCGGAAGAGTTCAAAGGGTTATCCCTGCGCCAGGTTGAGCAGAAGCTGGGCATCCCCGATCCTGCCCGCGATGGCAAGGTCTTTGACGTCTCTTACGATGGTGTCGAGGTAGTGAATCGCGAGGAGAGTGGTAAGCGCATCCTCGAGTATCACACGCCGGTGGGCTCGGTGCGCCAGGTGACGCACTTTTCCCAGGGCCTCGATGAGCAGGGACTGCCAGGGCGCGTGGAAGAGTTCTTGCTCAAGGGCCCCAGCGATTTCAAGGTCTGGGAATATGTCGCTGAGCATACTAAGTATACTCCCGCCTATGATGCCTATGCGGCCTATGACGTGGAGGTCGGCGAAAATGGGCTACCTATGGTCGCCGTCGGTGACGTGCCGTTGCATCGTTTTGCCCAGGCCCTGGCCGGATACGAGCATGCTTACTACCACTTGATGGATTATACCGAGGAGGCTGAGCATCTCTTGGCGGTGATGGCCGAGGTGGACAAGGCCAAGATGTGGCCGGTCGCGGCCCAGTCGCCGGCGGTGTTTTTGCAGCACGGCGTGCACCTCTCGTCCCAGTGGACGCCGCCGCGCTATTTCCGCAAGTACTGCCTGCCCTACTACCGCGAGTTCATGCCCATGATGCATGAGCATGGCAAAAAGGTGGCCATGCATGCCGATAACGACACATCGGCCATCCTCGACGAGATCGAAGAGGCCGGCTGGGATGTGCTCGAATGCTTTGTCACCGCGCCCATGGTGCCGCTGACTCTGGAGGAGGCACGGGCCCATTGGGGCACGCGGATCGTCCTCTGGGGTTGTGTGCCCTCGCTGATCCTCTCGCCCTCCTACAGCGAGCAGGATTTTCGCGACTATATCTATGATATGCTGGATACCCTGGCGCCGGGTGATGCCGTGATCCTTGGCGCGGCTGACAATGTGATGCCCGACTCGCTCATCGATCGCGTGCGCTGGCTTAGCGAGCTGATGGAGAAAAAGGGACAATACCCGCTGGGCGGCTGACGTTGTAGGATGCGCTCGACGAAAGCGCCTCCCAGAGGGACATCTCCCTTTGGGAGGCGGCGATTGCCTGAGGAGATGGCTGCGATGAACATTATACTCGTTATTCTGGACACCCTGCGCCAGGATCACGTCGGCGCCTATGGCAACGACTGGATCCATACGCCCCATCTGGACAAGTTTGCTGCCGAGTCTTGCCTGTTCACCCGTGCC
>SKLG01000550.1 GCA_007123335.1 Anaerolineae bacterium
AGCACGCTCAAGGCGCGGGAATCCTCCAGGTAGAGGGACAGGGTGCGCACGAAATAATCGTCTGGACCGTGAGCGCCCAGCTCTTGATGCCCATAGCCCAAAGCCTCGATCTGCACATAGCGCCGCGCCGCCTCTTGCAGAGGATCGGTGAGCCCCACGCCACGGGAGAACCACCCCTCCTCCGCCTGTGCTCCGCTGCCCAGCAGATGGTCGAGCAGACGCAGCCAGGTCTCCAGGGCGCGCTGGGGGTCATCCAACAACTCGGCCACCGAGAGGTAGCAGACGCTGGGCAAGACGCCCTCGCGCCAGGGCTGCGGGCCGGGCGCGTAGCGGCTGGGCGTGTGGGTAAAGACGACGTGCCCCGCGTCCGCGTCTCGCCACAGCGTCAACATCCCCACAGGCAAAGGCGTCAGCAATCGAGATAGCGCGTCGGCCGGCGCCCAGATGTGCGGATAGCGCTCGCGCACCGAGCGCGGCGAGAGCTCCAACGCCGTGGGCTCGACGTGCATCTTGTCGCGCCAGATGGCGCGCAACACGCGCTCCACCGCGCTCATAGCCCCCCCTGGGAACGCCGAGCGCCTGCTCGGCATCCGCACAACAAGGAGCGCCGAGCGCCTGCTCGGCATGTGGGAGGAGAAAAGAGCCGAGCAGGCGCTCGGCGTTCCCGTCGCGATTGACAGCGTTGGCCCACAGAGCTATACTTGTCGGTAATGGTCCCGGCATAGTATCTATAGACTCGCTCGGTTTCTGGGAAGATAAGGGGATCGCCCCTATGAGTTCGGTTCTGGTGCTCAATGCGACCTACGAACCCCTGAGCGTCGTCAGCCTGCGGCGCGCCATTGTCCTGCTGCTCAAGGACAAGGCCGAGATCCTGGAGGCTGCCGACCAACGCATTCGCTCGGCCAGCATGTCGCTCCCCGTCCCGTTGGTCATCCGTCTGGTCTACTATGTGCGCGTGCCTCATCGTTTGAATATCCCTCTCAGCCGGCGCACGATCATGGTCCGCGACAATTATACCTGCCAATATTGTGGGGCACAGCCGGTCAAGGCCAACCTCACCATCGACCATGTGATCCCCCGGATGCGCGGCGGTGAGAGCACCTGGCAGAACCTCGTCTGCGCCTGCAAGACGTGCAACCTGCGCAAGGCGGCCAAGACGCCCGAAGAAGCCAACATGCACCTGCGCACCAAGCCAGAGCGGCCGCAATATCTGGCGGTGGTGGTTCTGGCGCACACCGGCGGACACGAGACCTGGGCGAAATATATGCCCGACGCCGCGCGCTGACGCCCTGCCCCACGTTCACGGCCCGACAACCACCGACCCATCCAGCACGACGTGATCGCCCAGCACAGTCCCATCGGCGGCGCGAATCGGCAGGCGTTGCCCATCGGCGGCGTACATCCCCACGTGCAACGCATACTCCCCCGGCGGCGCGTCTGCGTCGATGGTCAGACGATGCCGATCGAGGATCACGTCGCCCACCAACCACTGGCTGGTGGGATAGCCGCCCTCGGCCGGCTGGCCGTCGTGCTGGCCCCACAGCGGCCCCTCGGTCCTCGGATTGTACGCCTGACCCACGAGATGGGCGAACACGTAATAATCCGCGCCCACCTTGGCCTCGGCGCGCCAGAACAGATCGAGGAGCAGGACGTCCCCAGGGCTGGCGATCTGCACCGTGCGCCCGCGAGCGTCGCGCAGACGATGTCCGGTCAAGACCATCTCCTCGCCAACCCGTAGCTCGTAATCACGCTCAGGCGACACAGAAGGCAACGGCTCGGTGCCGGCGATGCGCAGCGTCCCAAGGGCCAGGTTCGCCCCTTGAGCGGAGACCACCACCTGATAGATACCGGCCGGAGTGCTGTCAGTGATAGATAAATCGAACTGCTGGCGCCACTGTTCCCGCCCTGCGTCGTCGGGCGGGGCCGAGCGTTCGAGGAGCAATCGCCCCTGGCCGTCATAGAGCCCCACCCGCACCGCGTCATCCGGCGCCCGCTCCCAGAGCAGGGCGACATAGGCGGTGGCCGGCCTGCCGTCATGGGGCGGGCCGACGATGCGGATCGGCATCTCCCAGCCCAAGAGGGCGCCATCGCCTACCGTCGCGTTCAGCGGGTGCTGGGGGGCATACCCCCCGGCCAGGCGCGGCGGATCGGCCTCGGGGGCGTACAGGGTAAGAGTATTCGGCCCATAATGCCGCCTGAAGGCCTGAGGGTAACGCTCGTCCAGCCAGCGCACCACCATCCCCTCGGGATCGCTGAGGTGCGGATCGACCTCGGCCAGCCAGATGCGCTCGTACTCGGCGGCCAATTCGCCCAACGCCTGGGCGACCTGCTCCTCGTCCAGGCGTATCTCGGCAAAAGTGACGGCGTTCACCGGCGGGCGCGGATTCTCCTCGGGAAGCCGATCGTAATAGTACAAAAAGATGGGATAGCGCCCCCCCGAATGGAGCACCACCGTATCGCCCGCCTCGGCCTGGGAGCGGATGGCGCGCACCATGGTCTGCAACTCGTCGCGCAAATAGCGGTCCTGAAAGTGTCCGGGCAACAGCGCAATCCAAAGCGCGACCAACACAGCGCCCGACGCCCATCCGGCCAGCGGCCACCGTCGCGCGATCAGCGCCACGCTCCAGGCCAGGAGCACCCAAAAGGCCGGCGCAAAGGGCAAAAAGTAGCGCGCCTCGACGCGGGGGGTGTAGAATATGCTGCGCGGCAGGGTGGCCAGGTAGACAAAGAGCGCCGGCAGGGCGACGGCCAGCCCCAGCGTTACCGTGTCCAGGAGCAATGTCCGCCTATGTGGTGATGGCCTGGCGATCGTCCGCACTAATAGCCAGATGCCTACCAGCAGGATGGCAAAGGGCAGCACCACCTGCCAGACCAGCGATTCGATGTGCACCGAGATGCCGGTGGTGAGCAGCGTGGCATAGAGGCGGGCCACAAAGCGCAGGCTCGTTTGATCGGCCACCGACCAGGTGCGCATGCGCCCCCAGGAG
>SKLG01000023.1 GCA_007123335.1 Anaerolineae bacterium
TACCTTTCAACCAGCGCAGGCGCTTCAGCGCGGCGCCGACTACCTCTGGCGCCTGGCGCCTGGCGCCAGCGCCGCAACCGGCGCAGCGATGGCGGAGGAGCAGTCGTGGCGCTTTACCGTCGCCCCCGAGCCCCAAGTGGTGCGTATACGTCCCAGCGACAAGGCCACCGATGTCTCTATGCACGATGGCATCCAGATCCAGTTCAGCAGCCCCATCAGCCGCGAAGCTTTTGTGGAAGGGCTGGTGATCGAGCCCGAGATTCAGGTGTACCCGAGCTGGTACGATGACGATACCCAGGTTGAGCTCTGGTCCTGGCTCCAAGCCTCGACGCGCTACACCGTCACCCTGACGAGCGACATCGTGGACCGCTTTGGCACCCCTTTGGCGAGAGAGCGCACGATCCAGTTCACCACTCGACCTCACGAGCCTTCGGTGTATATGCTCACGCCAGGTCGCATGGGAACCTACAATGCGTATGCAGAGCCCGCCGTCCTTGTCGAATGCCGCAACGTGTCGGCGGTCGAGTTCTCCCTCTACCGGCTGGATGCAGACGCCTTTGTGCAGTTCAACCGCGAGGATAACTGGCGAATCTGGGACACGTATAGGCCACAACGTCAGGCTCTGGTGCAGAGCTGGTCGCGTGCCGTGAATGCGTCCCTTAACGAGCGCACGGTGGTGTCGCAGACCATGACCACCGCCGACGGCAAGCCGTTGAGCGCCGGTTTTTACTATCTGGAGGTCAACTCCCCCGACGTGCCCAATAGCCGCGAACAGCACCTGATGGTCGTCACCACAATGAACCTGGTGCTCAAAAAGGCGCAGGAGGGGATGCTGGTGTGGGCCACCGATCTGCGCGACGGCGAGCCAATACCGGGGGTGTCCTTGACCATCTACAGCGGCAAGGGCGAGCCCGCAGGCACATTGACCACCGATCGCGATGGGCTGGCCACCGGCTCCATGCCTACCCAGGATCCCTGGTCGCCCCTGACCGTCGTGGCCAGTAGACCTGCCCCTCGAGGCGCTGGGATCAGCGCCGAGATGTCGGCGGTGGTCAGCCATTGGGCCTCCGGTATCAGCCCCTGGGAGTTTGGGCTGTCCATGGAGCCCATGCGCCAGGACTATCGTGCCCATATCTACACCGATCGTCGCATCTATCGCCCTGGGCAGACGGTCTATTTCAAGGGCATCATTCGTCGGGATAACGACGCGCGATATACCTTGCCCCGGACCAATACCGAGGTCCAGGTCATGGTGCGCGACAACCAGGGGCGCGAGTTCTACCAGAACACCTTGCGCATGAGCGAGTTCGGCACGTTGGACGGCGAGGTCATCCTCGGCGACTCGGCCTCGTTAGGCGATTATGAGCTGTCGATGCGCCTGGGCGAGCAGCATATGAGCACCTATTTCCAGGTGGCCGAGTACCGCCGACCCGAGTTTCAGGTAGAGGTAACCCTGGACGAGGGCAACGGCCAGATCGCCGACTATATCAGCGGCGCAACGATTCGGGCTACTGCCGAGGCCAGCTACTATTTCGGCGGCCCTGTGGCCGATGCCCAGGTGATCTGGCGGATGATGCGCGCCCCCTACTACTTTGATCGTTGGCAGGGCGAGGGCTATTACTCCTGGACCGATTGGGAGGGATATGGCTTTCCAACAATGGCACCTGTAGATCGCATGACCGCCTTTGGCGAGTTCCTCATGGAGGGCACTGGCAGAACGGACGCCCAAGGGCGCTTCCAGTTCCGCGTCCCCGCCGATATCGGCGAGGATGGCCCCGGCTCCACCACCATGAGCCAGCGCTACACCATCGAGGTATCCGTCATCGACGTGAACAATCAGGAGGTGAGCGCGCGGGCCGGCGCTATCGTGCACAAGGGCAATTTCTACATCGGCCTCGCCGCCGGGCGCTATGTGGGCGTCGCCGGTGAGCCGATGCCGGTGCAGGCGATCACCGTGGATACTCGCGGCATAACCCGCACCCAACAGGCGTTGGAACTGGTGCTCTATAGCCACGAATGGTACAGCGCACAAGAAGAGGCCGACGACGGCAACTTTTACTGGACCAACAAGGTGCGCGAGACGGCGCTGATGACCCGAACGGTGACCACCGACGGTCGCGGCCAGGCCATGGTCTCGTTCACCCCGCCAGAGGGCGGCACCTATCGCGTGGTGGCTAGTGGCACCGACGAGTTTGGCAACCGAGTGCGCACCTCCCTCTTCCTGTGGGTCAGCGGACGCGAGTACATCAACTGGGGTCAGCGCAACGACGACCGCATCCAGTTGGTGGCCGACAAGACGATGTACCGTCCGGGCGAGACCGCCGAGATACTGGTGCCCTCGCCCTATCAGGGCGAGACCCTGGCGCTGCTGACCATCGAGCGCGGCGAGATCCTGGAGCAGCGGCTCGTCCGTCTCCAGAGCAACAGCGAGCGCCTGGAACTGCCCATCCAGCCCGAATACACACCCAATGTGTTCGTCTCCATGATCTTGGTTCGCGGCATGGAGGATGGCGATGAGGCGGGGCGCGCTATACCCAGCTTCAAGGTGGGTTATGTCATGCTCCCTGTATCCACCGAGCAGCAGGAGCTACAGATCACCATCACACCCGATCGCGAGGCAGGCAACGGGGACGTCGCCCGCTACCAGCCGCGAGACGAGGTGACCTTCGCCGTGGAGGTCCGCGACTATCAGGGCCGCGGCGTGGCCGCCGAGGTCTCGCTGCAACTGGTAGACCTCGCCGTTGAGGCGCTGCTTGGCGGGCCGCAGACGAACATCCTGGAAGCCTTTTACCGCGAGCGCGGCGTGGGCGTGCAGAGCGCCACGACGCTGGCCATCCTGGTCGACCGTCGTAACCTGGAGCTAGCCGAGGAGGGCAAGGGCGGCGGCGGCGGCCCCGGCGAGGGGCTGGTCCGCGCCGAGTTCCCCGAAACCGCCTACTGGGAGGCCGCGGTGCGAACCGACGCATCGGGCCGCGCTCAGGTGA
>SKLG01000163.1 GCA_007123335.1 Anaerolineae bacterium
GGCGTGCAATACCTGCACGTCGCGCAGGCCCAACGTCTCGACCATGTGCCGCAAAAAGCGCACCTTTTTGCCGGTGGCCTCGATGAGGGTCAGGCGCACATCGGGGAGGATGATCTTGATCGGCAGCCCCGGAAAGCCCGCCCCGCTGCCCACGTCGGCGAAACGCAGCGGATAGCCGCGATGCAACAGCGGGACCACATCGGGGATGGCGTCGCCGGCGCCGGGGACGGGCAGCGCCAGCAGGCAGGTCAGCGCGTCGAGAAAGTGGCGGCTCTGCACCTGCTCATAGCCGCTGATGGCGGTGAGGTTGAACTGTTCGTTCCAGGCGCTCAACTCGCGGTAATAGGTCTCAAAGAGGGCGATAGACCTGGCGTCCAGCGTCAACCCCAGGCGCTCGGCTCCGGCGACGAGGATCTCCATCATAGTATCTAGCCCCACCTCTGCCGGCGCCACCTCCCAAAGGGGGCGGAGGCGCTGCGGTCGCGTCTGGATACACCAGTGTGTATGCGCATATGCCCCTTTGGGAGGTGGGTGGTGATTCTATCCCCTAATCCATGAATACCTTGCCGGGATTCATGATGCCGTTGGGGTCGAGCAGGTGCTTGATGGCCTTCATGATCTCCAGGCTGTTGCCGTGCTCCAGCGCCATATACTCGCGCTTGGCCAGGCCCACGCCGTGCTCGCCGGCCACCGTGCCGCCCAGCGCCAGGCCGTGCTTGATGATCTCGTCGGTGGCCTGGATGCCCCGCGCAAACTCTTCCGCGTCCTCGCGATGGGCGATGGTCTCGGTGTGCAGATTGCCGTCGCCGGCGTGGCCAAAGGCATAGATGGGCAGATTCATCCGCTGGGCCAGGTCGTGGACGAAATGGACCAACGCGCCAAACTTGGAGATGGGCACGCACACGTCGCCGGCGATCATCACCGCGCCGGGGTGCGAGAACTTGATCGAGTCGTGGGCCTCGCTGCGCGCAGCCCAAAGCTGCTCGCGATCCTCGGCAGTCATGGCCGCCTGAAAGTCGGTGCAGCCATTCTCCTCGCACAGCTCGCGCAGGTACTCGACCTGCTCCTCGATATCGGCCTGATTACCGTGGAACTCGATGAACAGCGTCGGGGTCTCGCGCAGATGCAGCCCCTGCTGCTGATTGGTGACCCGCACCGTGCCCTCGTCGAGGAACTCGATGGCCGAGGGATCGAGGCCGGAGCGGATACAGTCATAGACGGTGGCGGTGGCGTCGTCCAGCTCGTCAAAGACGGCCACCACGGCAGCCACCTGCTCCGGCGCGCCCACGACCCGCAGCGTGATCTCGGTGACCACGCCCAGCGTCCCCTCCGAGCCGATCATCAGGCCCAGCAGGTCATACCCGCTGGTGGTCTTGATGGCGTTGCTGCCCAAGTGCACGATCTCGCCGCTGGGCAGGACCACCTCCAACCGCTGGACATAGTCGCGGGTCACGCCATACTTGACGGTGCGCATCCCGCTGGAATTGTTGGCCACCATGCCGCCGATGTTGGCCACGTCCGAGCTGCCCGGCGCCGGCGGGAAGAACATCCCCAGGCGCCGCAACTGGGCGTTGAGCTCGTCATAGATCACGCCCGGCTCGACGGTGACCTGAAGATCGTCCTCGTTGATATTCAGGATGCGGTTCATACGATACATGGCCAGCAAGATGCCGCCGCAGACCGGCACCGGGTTGCCCTCCAGGCTCGATCCGCCGGCCCAGGGCACCACCGGCAGGCGGCGCTCGTTGGCATAGCGCACGATCTCGGAGACCTGCTGCGCCGACGACGGCCAGACGACGACCTCGGGGATGTGGGGGTCCACCCACGACTCGTCCACCGAGTGGGCGTCCAGATCCGCCTGGCGCTGCGAGACGTTGTCCTCTCCGACAATGGCTATCAGTTTTTGTACATCGCTCTCGGTAATCACACTATCGATCCTCCATCTGCCGAGTGTCCGCTCGAGGATGCGCGCCCCGCTCCCGCATCATCGGGCCGTAGGTCGGGGGGCAGGTCCTCCCACGATTGTATCAACACCGTGCGCGCGCGGGTTTCGTCGCGCAGCGGGCCGATGATCCCCTTTTGCTCCAGGATGTCGATCAGCCGCGCCGCCCGAGTGTAGCCGATACGCAGGCAACGCTGCAAATAGGACGCCGAGGCGCGCTGATCCTCCACCACCGCGCGGGCGGCGGCGCGCAACAGCGGGTCCTGATCGTCCGCAGGGCCGGCTGCGCGGGGGCCTGGGCGCATGTCGGGCCACAGGGGGCGCTGCACCAGGGGGCGATCCGCCACCCGCGGCGGCGAGGGCGTCGGCGCCGCGGCCACCGCGCTCTGGCGCTGCCCCGTCCAAAAGGCCACGAGGCGGTTGATCTCGGCGTCAGACACGTAGCAGCCCTGGATGCGCATCAGGCCGGGGGAATCGGGGGCCATATAGAGGGCGTCGCCGTGGCCCAACAATTTGTCCGCGCCCGGAGTGTCGAGGATGACCCGCGAATCCACCGCCGACGACACGGCAAAGGCGAGGCGCGCCGGAAAGTTGGCTTTGATCAAGCCGGTGACCACATCCACCGAGGGGCGCTGGGTGGCGATCACCAGGTGGATGCCGGTGGCTCTGGCCATCTGAGCGATGCGGCAGATGAGGCGCTCGACCTCGTCGGGAGACACCATCATCAGGTCGGCCAGCTCGTCGATAAAGGCGACGATATAGGGCAGCGGCGATTCGCCGCGGCTGGACAGCGCCTCGTTGTAGGCCCGAATGTTGCGCGCGCCCAGGCGGGCGAACACCTTGTAGCGCCGCTCCATCTCGCGGGTGAGCCAGTTCAGCACGCCCACGACCCGCTCCGGGTCCACCACCACCGGCGCCAGGAGGTGCGGGATGCCGTTATAGGCCGAGAGCTCTACCCGCTTGGGGTCCACCATGAGCAGCTTGAGCTGTTCGGGGCTGTTGTGGCAGAGCAGGCAGGCCACCAGGGCGTTGATGCACAC